>NZ_JBHNYX010000049.1:0-28527 GCF_054960505.1 Alteromonas sp. G4i13
TAATTTTTCGACCTTTTATTTTTATATAATCTTGTTATCGCTTCAACGTTAACTGTTTATACTTCTTAAGTGTAACGTCAGCCACTTGCACCTAAAATACGAGCTCATTAAACATTAATTAACAATTTAGTTGCGTTGTCTTCGAACATCCCTATTAATATAAGATAGTATCAGTTAATTATTGCGCTGCTTTGCCCGACAACAATCTTAAGATGAGCCATAGAATTGTTGCAGTGGGCGTTATGCTATCGGAGCCTTCTTATGCCAAATAGACCTTCTCTTCACGCAGTGGAAACTGGCGTGTGTTTCGTTGACGTTGTTCACAAGCTTAACGACAGTTTCGATACAGGGAAAACCCAGTCCTTGGAGTGGCGTAAAAGCCAGTTAAAGGCATTAGAAACTTTACTGAAAGACAACCAGCACGACATTTTGCAGGCCCTTAAAAATGACCTGGGCAAATGTAAGACCGAAGCCATGGTAGCGGAACAAGGGTTTCTGCTTTCTGATATCAAGCATACGCTTAAGCATTTGGATAAATGGGCAAAGCCACGCAAAGTATCAACGCCTATGGTGGCATGGCCAGGTAAGAGCTTTCGCAAGCCTGAGCCGCTTGGCACTGTGCTTATTATCGGAGCGTGGAATTATCCGCTTCAGTTATTGCTTGCCCCTTATATCGCCGCTATTGCAGCGGGCAACTGTGCGGTATTGAAACCCTCTGAATTGGCTGAAGAAACCTCGTCGCTGGTGGCTAAGCTTATCCCCCAATATATGGATAATTCATGCGTTGCCGTAATAGAAGGCGGTAAAGATGAAGCGACGGCGCTACTTGCCTGCAAATGGGACCATATTTTTTACACCGGTGGTGAAGTGGTGGGCAAAATTGTCATGAGCGCCGCGGCCAAACATTTAACGCCAGTAACCCTTGAGCTTGGCGGTAAGAGTCCCTGCTTTGTTGATAAAAACACAAACCTTGCTGTCACCGCGCGCCGTTTAGTGTGGGGTAAATGGATGAATGCGGGCCAAACTTGTATTGCGCCTGACTATGTCATTGTTGAAAAGGGCTTTGAGCAAAAGCTTATCGATGCGGTTAAAAAAGAGCTGAAAAAGCAATACGGCAAAGCACCTTTATCGTCACGAGATTACGGCAATATCGTTAATCATCGTCACTTAAAGCGTCTTGAAAGTTACCTTGAAAACGTCAATGTGGTGTATGGCGGCGAGCTAGATGAATCTCGTCCAGCAATGGCGCCTACCCTTGTACTGGAGCCATCGCTAGATAGCCCGCTAATGAAAGAAGAGATCTTCGGCCCTATTCTACCTATTATCACTGTCGACAACATGGAGGCGGGCATTAAGTTCGTGAACAGCAGGCCTAAGCCACTCGCACTTTATGCATTTAGTGATAAGGATGATGTGCTTGATAATATTATCAGCAAAACCAGTTCAGGCAGTGTGTGTACTAACGACACTATGCTGTTTATGACTAACCCTGAGTTACCGTTTGGTGGCGTAGGAAATAGCGGCATGGGTAGCTATCATGGTCAAGCAGGTTTTGATACATTCAGCCATATTAAAACGGTAATGAAACGTTCATTCGCCCTTGACGTGTTCTTCCGTTATGCGCCGTTTTCTAAGTTTAAGCTGTCGTTGCTTAAGAAGTTTTTATAACAGGAGTTTCCATGGTTCAACCTTTTCATCTTGCCATTCCGGTCACTAATTTAACCGACGCAGAAGCGTTTTACGGTGAGTTGTTGGGTTGTGAAAAGGGCCGCAGTGATACCCAGTGGATAGATTGGAACTTCTTTGGCCATCAATTAGTGACCCATTGTGTAGAGGCTATGCCGTCGCCGCCTGCCTATAACGGGGTAGACGATCATGCTGTGCCGGTGCCGCACTTTGGCGTTGTGCTAACCATGGACGATTGGCAAGCACTGGCAAGTAAATTAGAGGCTGCCGATACCGAGTTTGTTATCGCACCTTATATTCGTTTTAAAGGAAAGCCGGGCGAACAAGCCACGATGTTTTTCAAAGACCCTTTCGGCAACGCGTTAGAGTTCAAAGCGTTCGCCGATATTTCTCAGCTTTTCGCTTCATAATAGTGGGGGCAGTTGCTCTTTGCCGTACATCAAAGAGCTGCCTGATACTAGGCTAGCGCTTCTTCTTTTTTGGTTTGAAGCGCTTATATAAAAGCGCAACACCTGTAAGGGTGAACAAAAAGGCGCTGCCCGAAAAAGCAATTAACCACGGCGTGTTAAAGTTACTTCTGTCCTTATAATCCATTATGTGCAGCATCCACATAAAATCAAACAGCCGCCATGTGTCGGTACGTACGCGCAGAACACTGCCTGTGTTTGGGTCGATATAAAACCGCGAATTAAGGTCGTCATCGAAGTTTACCTGCCATAATGGCGCAGACAGGTTTTGCACTTCTTGAGGTAACACGCTTAATAGCTGGGTCTCACCAATATCGCCAGTACCTGCGTATTGCCCTTTTGCTGCTTTACGAATAGCGCTTTCTTGCATGGTTTGCAAAGCTTCACCTGTTAATGCGCTGTAGCGATAGGCAATGTTGTCATCCACGACATGATAAACAGGAATAGCATTGAGCGAGCCCGGTTCTGCGAGGCCTACTTCATTTATGCGATGGGTGAGTGATAACACCGCAGTGCTGCTGTGGTTACGCAAAATATCAGAAGGAGTAACGGAAGCGCTGTGCCATGATGTGGTTACCCTGTTCCTTAAATGGTTACCTCTTACTTCATCTATGGGTAACCAGGCCATAACCAAGCCGCTTAAAAACCATAGGCCTATTTGTACAAATAGTATTAAGCCTAGGTAGTTGTGCGCCTTGCGCATAAATTTCATCATCAGGTTTTTTGGTTTTATTATCAAAAGGCTATAACATCAGAAAACAATAACCGAGTAAACCGAAGAAGAGGGGGGTTTTGAATAAAGCATTAGTGCTGGTAGACGTACAAAATGTGTATTACACCTGCCGTCAGGCGTACAAACGTAACTTTAATTACAACCAGTTTTGGCGTGAACTTACCTACAATTTAGACATAGCACATGCTTTTGCATACGCCATAGACAGGGGTGACAGCAAGCAACGTGAATTTCAAAACATTCTTCGTGCTATTGGGTTTGAAGTAAAGTTAAAGCCTTTCATTCAACGTGCTGACGGCTCGGCGAAAGGTGATTGGGATGTAGGTATAACAGTAGATGCACTTGAACACGCCGACGATGTTGATGAGATCATTTTGGTGTCGGGCGACGGCGATTTCGATATTCTTGTAAACGCCCTTAAAGCAAAAGGGAAAACCGTAACGGTGTACGGTGTTCCTGCATTAACGGCTGAAAGTATTCAAAAAGTGGCGTCTAAGTACGTGCCTATCGACGCCACGCTGTTGTTGTAGTTTTCAGCTTGTACTTTGTTCAAGGCTGAACTAATCACGCTGAACTAATCACGCTGAGCCCCCAAAGCTCCACTAATGTGGCTCAGCTAACAGCCCTGTGCTGATAAGGCTGTACTAATATGGTTGTACTAGGCTCTTACCTCGTCCGCTTTTTTCAGATGCGGCTTCTACACCCTCTTTAGTGCGCTTAATTAAATGCACATCACCAAAGCGACGATTATCTATGGTATAGCCCATTGCTTTAAGCTCATTTACCGTTGCCTCTGTAAACCCGTCGTGCATACGAATGGTGTCTATGGGCAATAGCTGGTGATGAAAACGTGGTGAGTTCACGGCTTCTTCAGCGCTCATATCGTAAAGCAGGGCATTCAATAGCGACTGAGTTACTGACGAAATAATGGTAGTGCCGCCAGGAGAGCCTGTTACCAGTACCACTTGGTCGTCTTTAGTGACCAGCGTTGGCGTCATAGAAGACAGCATGCGCTTGTAAGGTTCAATAGCATTCGCCTCACCACCCACTGCGCCAAAGAAGTTAGGCACGCCAGGCTTAGCACTAAAATCGTCCATTTCATCATTCAACAAAAAGCCAGCGCCAGTCACAACAACACCGCTACCAAACGTAAGGTTGATGGTCGTTGTATTGGCAACCGCGTTACCCCATCTGTCCATAATGGAGAAGTGTGTTGTATCTTCGCTTTCTTTTAAACCAGGCTTAACGCTTGGGGTATCAGAAATACTGGTAGGCTGAATATCTGCTGCGCGTTGAGTAATATAGTTAGCGTCAGTAAGCGCTTTTACCGGAACACTAACAAAGTCAGGATCGCCCATGTATTCAGCGCGGTCGGCAAACACGCGCTTACCTATTTCAGACATAACGTGAATGTATTCAGTACTGTTTTGCGCTGGCAAGTCGTGCGTTGCGTCATAGGCTTCTAGCATGCCAATCCACTGGGCAACGGCAACACCACCAGAGCTTGGAGGAGGTGCGGTCACCAGCTCATAACCTTGCCAGTTTAGGTGAAGAGGTTTGCGCCACACTGCTTTGTAAGCCAGTAAGTCTTCATAGGTAATAAGTCCGCCGTTTTGCTGCATAAAATCAACAATATGCTTTGCTACATCGCCTTTATAAAAGCCATCCTTTCCCTGTTGCTGAATAGCTTTAAGCGTTTTCGCTAGCTCTGGCTGTTTGAAGGTAGTGCCTGCTTTAGCGTGTGCAAAATACTCGCTAAAGTTGTTATTGATAGCTGCTTCTTTGGTACGCTCAATATAGTGATCAATGTTATTGGCCAGCTTCTCGTGAACCACAAAACCTTGCTCGGCCAAATCAACGGCTGGTGCGAGTAGACGCTCCCAATCCAATGTGCCGTATTTTTTATGCGCGGCCCACATACCAGCAACGGTACCAGGAATGCCAGACGCTTTAGCCCCAAACAAAGACTCGTACGGTTTTACGTCACCTTGCTCGTCAAGATACATATCGCGATGCGCATTTTCAGGTGCCATTTCACGGTAATCTAAAAAGTCGGTGTTATCTTCAAACTTTATTGTCATAAAGCCGCCACCGCCTACGTTGCCCGCCTCAGGTAGAGTAACAGCCAAGACAAACTGTGCCGTAATAGCAGCGTCAATTGCGTTACCACCTTCTTGGAGTACCTGCATTGCAGCATCGGCACTGTAGCTGTCAGGCATGGCAACGGCCTGTTGGCTAAGCCCTACTGTATTGTTGCTAGCACTATCAACAGGGGGATTTGGCGCATGGGAACATGCTGCCACTACTGAAATAAATGCCACTATTACCGAGATAAACCCGACGTTAGCTATCCGCTTTTTCATTACAAACTCCTTGTTACAGACATTGCTAAACCTTTGCGATTAGCAACTGACTTCCAGCAAGCTTTAATCAACGGCATTAACCAAGCATGATCAAGCTTGCTACAAAATAGGCAATAAGCGTAAGTGCGCCCGCAAATAGTGCGTAGGGAAACTGAGTTTTAACGTGCGTTAATACGTCAGTACCTGCTGCTAGCGAAGATACGGCAGTAGTGTCGGAAATAGGTGAACAGTGATCACCAAATATGCCGCCCCCCAAAATAGCGCCAATGACCAGTGAAGGGGGTAACCCTAAACTTTGAATCAACGGCACACCAATAGGAATTAGGATGGCGAATGTGCCCCATGACGTGCCTGTGGTAAACGACATGATCGCTCCGGCAATAAATAGCATGGGAACAATAAGCACTAAAGGAAGATACTCTCCCACTATGCCCGCGACAAACACGCCCGTTCCAAGCACCTTAAGGCTATTGCCTAAGGTTAACGACAGTAACACTATGGTTACTAGAGGAAGTAGTTCACCCATCCCTTTAAAACCAATTTCTACCGCTTCCTTGTGGGTAAAACGTTTGTGGATTAAGAGCAGGCCATAGGCAATGGCAGTGGCTAAAGCAGTAGCGTAAAGTACAGATTTGCTCCCGCTGCCTTCAGACAATACCCCATTACCTGTCCAGAACATGAAGCCAACCATGCTTAATACCATTATTATTAGCGGTACCAACATAAAACGTGCCTTGGTGGCAGGTTCCGTAGTTTGGTTAACCTCTACATGCGTGAGTGCTTTTTCTTCCTCAGCCATGGGGCCGTGCACTTTGTCAGCGGAAATAGTGTAGGCCACAATAAGTAAGGTGAAGATAGCGTAAAAGTTAAAAAATACACTGCCCCATAAAATTGAGGCTGACGAAGCTGGTAGCTCGTATGCATCGAGCAGGCTGAGTATAAATGCCCCCCAGCCGTTCAATAAAATCAAAATGCAAACGGGCGCGCTGGTGGAGTCGATGATGTAGGCTAAGCGCGCGCGGCTCATGCCGAAACGGTCAAACAGACCTCGGGCGAATATGCCGGCAGTGAGCACACTTAAGTTTGATTCTATGAATACAGCGATGCCAGTGAACATGGTCAAGCCGCCAACTTGTTTGCGACTCTTCGCTACCCCTTTGTTTACTAGAAAGTTGACCGTTGCCGTTACTCCGCCAGAGTCACGTATAAATGCGAGCAACGCGCCCACTAGTACAGAGAAAATAAGCACCCTTGTATTGCCAGGACTCGCGGCGGTATCAACCACGCGCTCTATGGCATTAATGGGCGCCATATAGCTGCTAGCGATATCAGCATTTATCAAAATTAACGCTTCCGCGCACAAAACAGCCAGCGCTAATGCGAGTATGACTTCTTTTTTCCAAAAGACGACGGCAATAGCCACAAGAGGGGGGATGACTGACATCCAATCCATACTTCTTTCCAAACTTAAATTTATGTGTGCCTAGGACTTGTTGAGCTTTGATAAGTTAATACGCTCTACTTGCCCTATAGGTATGTCTATTTGCGTAAGAGAATGTGTGATTGCAGTTCAAAGTTGGCGAACATGCTTCTCTCATTTATGCTAGCGTACCGTATTGTGCTTCGTGTTACCAAGGATTAGATAAACATTGTTATTCCAGCAAGTTATTTGTAAAAAACGTGCTTCATTGATGGGCCTTAGCGCTATCTTGTCAGGCATACTCATTTTATTAAGTGCTTCACTGTTTACTGCTAGCGCAACCGCTCAATCTGGAAGTGCTAACGCTTCGAATAATCCTAAGCCCAGCGCTGATGCCGAAACAATTCGCGCTGTAAAAAACATGCTCGGGCAAAAAATCATTTTGGATTTTCGCTATTTCTGTGAAGACAATACGCCGTCTTCGCGCTGCCGTACGCCCATGACCGTAATTCCACCGTCACTTTTAAATGTGCTTAGTACGCACAACATCGGCGGTGTTATTTTGTTTTCAGAGAACATTCAAAATACCGAGCAGTTAATTACGCTCAATTACACCATGCAGCAGCATATGGTAAAAGCAGGTCGTCAGCCGTTATTTATTGCTGTCGATCAAGAAGGGGGCAGAGTAGCAAGGTTGCCTTCAGACATGCTCTCGCCGTTTGCGGGTAACATGGCCATTGGCGCCACTTTTCATCAGCGAGGCAGCGCATTTGCGCAAAGTGTGGCATCGCATATTGGGCAAACGCTTTTACCGCTGGGAATAAACACCAATTTTGCGCCGTCGGTTGATGTAAATAGCGAGCCGAAGAACCCCGTTATTAACGTACGCAGCTTTTCGGAAAATCCAGAGCAGGTAGCCGCACTCGGGCAGACATTTGTCAGTGCTATGCAAAGTACAGGTGTAATGAGTGCTATCAAACATTTTCCAGGCCATGGTGATACCCATGTAGATAGCCACAGTGGCCTGCCGCAAGTAACGCATAGCAAAGCGCAAGCTATGGCGGGTGACATCCTTCCTTTTGCGAATATCATTAATAGTGCAACGCCTCCTGCAATGGTAATGAGTGCACACATTCAGTACCCGTCTTTAGACGATACGACAATTATTGATAAGCATGGTAAGTCACAAATAGTTCCTGCTACTTTGTCGAAGAAGATACTAAGCAATTTGCTTCGCAACCAATTAGGATATCAAGGCCTTATCGTTACTGACGCGTTAGACATGGCAGGTATTACTCAGTTTTTCTCCCATGAAGAAGCATTAGTCAGTGCATTCAGCGCAGGTGCTGATATTGCGCTTATGCCGTTCACCATAAGAAACCAAGACGACATAAAAAAGTTCGCGTTACTTTTGGATAATGCAGCAAATCGAATGTCGGAAAGCGCTTTCTTGAAAGCGTCTCATAATCGTATTATTAAGGCAAAACAGCGCTTTGCTTTGCAAAGTTTTATTTCCAAGCCCATGTCATGGTGGCTCAATGAAGCGAAAGAAAATGCTTCAATGAATAACCCTAACAGTTTGAAAAACAGAGGAATTCAAATTGAGAAAGCGCTTTCTAAATCGTCAGTTTCTGTACTCTTCGGGAAGGATGAGTTGCCAATAACTTCAAATCGCTGGTTGGCGCTTATGCCAGACGCAGCAAGATGTTTAGCATTTGAAGCCGCGCTTACACGCGCACGTTCCAACTTCAACAATAAGACTCTGGAGTTTGCGTGTTTGCCGTTAACTGCGTTACCTAAAACCCAATTAGCAATGAATCTACTAAAACAAGCTGACGTGCTGGTGGTTGGTAATATTAGTCCGCTACATGCTAACTATGAATTAGGAGGAGTCGATTTACCTGAGCATGTGAAACGACGCGCAAGCGAGACTGAGGTGATGGCATTTAGCAAAAAAATAATGGTTGCTGCGAAAGCACAGAATAAAACCGTGGTCTTTGCTCCACTGCGCATGCCATATAAAGCGCATGACGTGAAAGAGCTAGCCGATGTTGCTATTGCTACATTTAGTTATGCGGTGAACATTACACAGCAAAGTGATAAAGAAAATCAGCACGTTACGAGCTATAGTCTTAATGCTTTGGTTGATGTAATACTTGGTAGCGCGCTCGCTGAGGGACGGTCACCTGTTTCGTTGAAATAGGTGGCCACGCGAAAGCAGAGACCAAGACCAAAGATATTGCCCATTTAAGTGCGAACAAAGAGCCAAGCCAAAAGTCATTTCAAAAGCCATTTTAAAAGGAGTTATCGTGAATACAACAAATACATCAGGTGCTACGCAAACTTCATTAGTCGATACGGCATTAAGTGCGTTGTTCCCTTTTGTTCCGCTTCTTGTCGCTATTGTATTGGTAATAAGTGCGCTCATCGCACTGCACTACCTTCTGCTAGCCAAGCAGAGCCATCTTACTAGTGAGCAGAAGTTACCTCGCCAAGTTGGAATGTTGGTACTTACTATCATTGGCGCTGTTGTAATTGCAATGACGCTCCCTGTAAGTGAGAGTACTAGAAATCAGGTTATTGCACTTATCGGCGTACTTATATCAGGTGTGATTGCCTTTTCTTCTACCACCATGGTAGGGAATTTGATGGCGGGGATCGTACTTCGTGTAAATCGTCCGTTTAAAGTGGGTGACTTTATCAAGGTAGAAGGCTACAGCGGTCGCGTTACCGAAATGGGCTTGCTCGATGTGGAAATTCAGACTGAGAGCAGAGAGCTTATTGCCTTTGCCAATACGCTGATGGTGAATTCGCCCGTTTCTGTGACCAGAGCGTCTGGCGCAATTGTTAGTGTGGATATCAGCTTAGGTTACGATATTCATCACAGCATTATTGAAAAGCACTTACTTGTTGCAGCTGAAACTGCTCAGCTGTTAGAGCCATTTGTACAAGTAGTTGGGTTAGGCGACTTTTCAGTAAGTTATCGCATTTCAGGTCTACTAACCGAAGTAAAGAGTTTGCTGAGCGCGCGTTCAAGACTTCACAAAGCCGTACTCGACGCTTTGCATAATGCCGATATTGAAATTGTTTCTCCTAGCTTTATGAATCAACGCCCCCAACCTGACGGCTTGAAAATGATAGCTAAATCGCCTGGACACACTAAACAAGAAGAAGCATCTCCTGAAGACGTTATTTTTGACAAAGCTGAAGAGGCCGAGCAAAAAGAAAAAAGTAAAGAAACGCTGATGCAGACGATCGCCGATATTGATGCAAAAATCGCTGAGAGTGACGGCGAAAACAGAGATGAGCTTAAACATCAAAAAGCCACCGCTGAAGCTCAGCTCGCAGCTTTGGTAAAAACAAAAAATGAAGAAGGTTAGTTTTTACTAACTTTTTTAGCTTCCATTAAATCTGGGGCTATGCGGGTGTGAGTATTTACTTACACATTATGTGGTAAGTTTAGTATCGCTAACACTTCCTCCACATTTACCTTGATATGGTACCTCAAATTCTCAAAGCTAAAGGTGTTTATCTGTCGATCAATCCGTGTCGTCGTAAAGCAAATAGGCCTTTCGTCTTTCTCTAAATTTATTTAAATCTTTCTGCCAACTTTGGCGAATTTCTGTAGGCGTTTTGCCAGTCTGAATTTGAATTCGTAGTGCATCAGTGCCCGCTAATTTGTCGAAGAAATCTGGGCGAGTAAAGAAGGTTTCTTCAGAGGCATTACTGGCGCTGATCATCTTGTTATATTCAGAAAAACGAGAATAGGCATCTATCAATGTAGCGATATCTAAGCCACTAATTGGTGAGCGCTTGTGAGTTGTTTGCTTAGAGTCAGAGCCTTCAAAGATCGTTGGATCAGCATAAGAAAAGACATGTGCACTTAGCAGAGTATTTTCATGTTTAGGGTGGGGCGCTGCGCTATTTGCATTTACCGGTATCTCGGTTTTACCAAATTCAACAAACGGGTGGCCAATAAGTTGGAAGGGAAAGTCAGTGCCGCGACCTATACTCACGTCGGTGCCCTCAAAAAAGCACAGCGTTGGGTAAAGGAGTATCGATAAATCGTTTGGCAGATTAGGGCTAGGGGCTACGGGCAATGAATAATGTGCAGTGCGTTGATAATCCTGCACTGGGACAACGGTAAGCTTAGCGTTGTCATAACTGCTCACGTCAATATCTAACCACTGTTCCCCCACAATCATTTGAGCAAGTTCGCCCAAGGTCATACCGTGTAAGACGGGAATAGGATGCATGCCAATGAACGACGAAAATTCAGATTGAAGTACTGGGCCGTCAACATAACGGCCGTTAGGATTTGGCCTATCTAACACGATAACGTCGATATTACGCGCAAAGGCCGCCTCCAACACATAGTGCAAGGTGCTTAAATAGGTATAAAAGCGTACGCCTACATCCTGAATATCGAAAACAATCACATCGATGCCATCCAACATGTCGGGGGTAGGCTTTTTGGTTGCGCCGTAAAGGGAGTGAATAGGTATACCGGTTTTAGCATCAATATTGCTATCTACTTTTTCGCCGGCGCCTTTGTCTCCTCTAAATCCGTGCTCCGGCGACATAATACTTACAACATTAACACTGCGTTGAAGAAGGGCATCAAGCAGATGCTGATTGCGCTGGCTTGTCTTTATCTTATTTTTTTGTGCAGCCAAGCTGTTGCTCGATTCGCGCTCTTCAGGCTCAACCGTGCTAGAAGGCAATGCGCTGTGGCTCGAAACCAACGCGCTTTGGTTTACCACCAAACTAACCCGTTTACCTGCTAGCAAGGGCAGATATTTCGAGTAGCGTTCAGCGCCTACAGTAAACTGCTTAGTGCTTGATACAGGCTGCTTTTCTATTAGTGTAGGATGCTTCGCGTTGCCACCTGTATCACTTGTATATACATGTGTAGATAAGCTTTGCTGTGCACAGCCGGTAAGCGATAAGCTAATTAGTGCTAGAGAAAGTACTGCAATGAATGCGCTCGACGTTAGGCGTCTAAATACCTTGCTCAATGTGACCGAAGTTAAAACCTTCATAGCATTAGTTTACCGTGGTTATTCGCTTTTATTCACGGCGGAACGTAAATACCCACCGCTAGCATCTAATTGAGCGGCGGCCTGCTCGGCAGATTGCCCAGTTAATACCATTAAAATAGCAACTTTAGCTTTGTTATTACACGCACTAAGCGCAGCTAAAGCAACATTTTCACTGCAGTCCGTAGCCTGCATAACAATGCGAAGCGCACGGGCTTTTAGTTTTTCGTTAGTGGCATTCACATCTACCATTAAGTTTTGATAGGTTTTCCCCAGCTTAATCATTGTGCTGGTGCTAATCATATTAAGAATTAGCTTTTGCGCCGTACCCGACTTCATGCGCGTACTGCCAGTAAGTGCCTCAGGACCAACAACTGGGCATATAGCTACATCAGCATGGGTAAAAATAGCGGCGTTAGGGCTACATGCAATAGCGCCGGTAAAGCAGCCAAGCGAACGGGCATATTCCAGTGCGCCACTTACATAGGGTGTACGACCGCTTGCCGAAATACCAATAACGGTATCGTTGTGGTTTAAGGACAGCGCTACAAGATCAGCACGCCCCGCGTCGACGTCATCTTCTGCACCTTCTACGGCGTGCTGAATGGCTTTTTCACCGCCAGCTATCACGCCAACAACCAGTTCATCAGGCACGCTAAACGTGGGGCGGCACTCTACCGCATCAAGTATGCCCAGCCTGCCGCTGGTCCCCGCGCCTATATAAATAAGCCTGCCACCATTTTTAATGCTAATGGTTGCAGCATCCACCGCTTTTCCAATTTGCGGAATTTGCGAGGTAACTGCGTTTGCCACTTTCGCGTCTTCGTTGTTAATGCGGGCAAGAATGCCTTCCGTGCTTAGCGTGTCTATATCGAGGGTGTCTGGGTTTCTGCCTTCTGACACAATTTTATTCAGTGACTGGGCTAATTCGTTAACGGTGGGTTTCTTACCTGCCGCTTGATTGTCAGTACTGACTGTATTTTTAATACTGGCGTTGGCGGATGATTCTGAAGTAGAAGAATTGTGCGAAGACATTGAAAACCTTGGGGCAACGAAATTGTGATAATGAGCTAGCGCAAAGCATAACGGTATTTTATGCCATAAGAAACCTTGCGTTAGATGGTACGTTTTTCATTATTAATCCTGCGCAGCTAATACGCTTCTCGTGGTACACTTTGGCTTTCGATATTCTTTCTCATTAAACATTTAAGGAACGTGTTTTTCTGTGAGCCGACAAACGCAAGCTATCATTCATGCTGATGCCCTTTTACATAATTTTAAAGCCCTTGCTGCTTTAGCGCCCTCAAGTCAGTCTATGGCGGTAGTAAAGGCCGATGCTTATGGTCATGGAGCAGTAAATGTAGCGCGCATTCTTCAGCATGTTTCTTCGCGTTTTGCCGTAGCAATAATTGAAGAAGCCATAGCGCTTCGCGACGCGGGAATTTCTGCGCCTATTGTGGTGTTAGAAGGGGCACATCAGGCAAAAGAGTGCCAAATGGCATTTCAGCATAACTGTATATTAGTTATGCACTGCGAAGAACAGCTTACGTGGTTAGAAAGCTGCCCCGAACAGCAGCGCCCGCATATTTGGCTTAAAGTGGATAGCGGCATGCACCGGTTGGGTTTTGCCCTTTCCGATATCGAAGGGATTGCTGCTAAGTACAATCATTTACTTAGCGAGCAAACGGTTATTGCTACGCACTTTGCGTGCGCTGACGATGTAGATAATAACTTTACCAACACGCAAATCGATGCGTTCAATCAAGTAGCGAGTAAATTGGACTTGCCAACCAGCGTGGCTAATTCTCCCGCCACGGTAAACTGGCCTGCAAGTCGAAATGCTTGGAACCGTTTAGGTGTGGGGGTTTATGGCGGTGCCGTTTCTACCTCACAAAATCTCGACATTGAAATCTACCCTGCCATGACACTTCGCTCCAGTGTATTAGCGGTACGAACCATACCGGCAGGCGAGGGAATTGGTTATGGTCAAACCTGGGTAGCAAGTAAGCCCAGCAAAATTGCGACCGTTGGCATTGGTTATGCCGATGGCTATCCAAGACACTGCAAAAATGGTACGCCGGTAATGATTAGAGGTAAACGCGCCTATTTAGCTGGCCGCGTTTCTATGGACATGATCACAATCGATGTAACTCATATCGACAACGTCGCGGTGGGCGATGAAGTTGAACTCTGGGGGCAGAATGTGCCAATTCAGGAAGTTGCGGCTAATGCTGACACTATCGACTACGAATTAATGACCCGCGTTTCTCAACGGGTGCCGCGCATTGTAAAATACCTTTAACTTTCAAAGCAGTGCCAATTTGGCCAATCTTTATTTAATACCAGTCCGCATAGATAATTACCCACTCAGCGAGAGTTAAAATGTTTGTAATCGCGGCGTGTTACCGCAGGTATAGTGGTTCTACATCAAGGTGACACAACAAAGAGTACGGACATTTTAAACTCGCCCTTCGGGAAGGTCTGGCAAGCTTCCTAGCTTCATTCTGGGAATTTGAAAGGGAACAGCCATTCCTGCATTCCCACGCTTTGCTAGGAAACTTGCCAGCGCCTTCTGAGTGGGCAATGATCTATGCGGATTGGTATAATTTAATAAAGCACTATTCATTAAAAGAATGAGACTTTTACCCCCATTTTGAGCCTATACTGTATCAGCTTGGTTGCGGGATTGCGGTGAATGTTTCGCCTCCAACTGTGCTGAGCAACAACTCATAAGTGAGGTTTGTATGCGTACTTCGTTTTCTCGTCCAAGAGTGAACCGTGGAGTAGTAAGTCGACCGTCAAGACCTGTTCAGAAGAAGCAATAGGTTTGTTGTAGGCGTCTAGGGATACAAATAAAAGATACAAGAAAGCCCGGTTAGGTTGTGCCTAACCGGGCTTTTTATTTGTTGCCCTAATCATCGCTGCTGTCTCTTTTTGAGGGGAGTAACAGCGAAAATTTATGACCGAATGGCAAAGACTGGCTGAGTAAATTTAGCTGTTTTGTGCGCGAAGCTCGCTGTCTAAGCACTGTTTTAGGCTGTTTTCAGCACGATTTTCAATGTGATTGGTATCGGCATTGTTTGACTCAGCGTTTGCCTTTTTTGATTCAGATTCGCCTTGCACTGGGAAGTAACGCTCTGGTCTATGGTTAAGCGAAATAACCATGTTCAAACAAAATGCCGCTAAAATTGAAATTAGCACTAAAGGCCAAGCGATGAAAAACAGAGCACTAAGTAATATACAGCTATCTACGGTCAGCTGGAATGTACCGGCTCTAATATTGAAACGTTGTTGTAAATAGAACGCCATAATACCAACGCCACCAAGGCTTGAGCTATGACGAAACATCATCAGCATACCTACACCAATTAGAATACCGCCAAATACCGCCGCGAAAAATGGATTTACGTGGCTAATATCCACAAACGCTGGAATTTGCTCAGTTAGTACAGAAACCGTGGTGACGGATATAAAGGTGTTAATGGTGAAACGCTTGCTAATTTGCGTCCAAGCTAGGGTGTAAAACGGTAAGTTAATCAGAAAGAATAGCAAGCCGAAGTCCATATCTACGGCATAAGTACCTAACAGCGCTAAGCCTGCCGCGCCACCTACCATTAAGTCTTGAGACTGAAATAAATATACGCCAAAAGCAACAAACAAGCCGGCGCTTATCAGGGCGAAAACATCCTCGATGACACTGTGTTTTGTTTTTTGCATAAGAAAAAGTTTGCGTTAAGAAGACACAGCGTAATTATACGTTTACAACACAGTAGGTTACAGCGAGATGAAAAGTTAACTCGGTGCGATAAATGGCGGAAGGTAAGTTTGCCTTTACGACTTTTAGCGCACCGGTGAATAGGGTGTTGCGTCGATGTAAACGTTGCACCAACCTGGTTCACATAAATCGCAAAAAGTAGAGGAAACTTCTAGGGAGTCTGATTACTCAACAATAGAGAATACAACGGTATCTTGCTTATTAAACTCTACACTGCATTTCATAATGCCTAAGTGTAGAGGGCTATATGCTTCGATTTTGCTGCCATTTGCAACAAACTCTGTATCCCACAACAATAAGTTTGCAGTATCTAGCTGGCGTTCGACACTTTTTTTCGATACGCCAGGCGTAAAGTTATCGCAGAGAATTATGACTTCGCGCCTTGCTTCTATCCAATAAAACGTCGTAGTGATCAACAGTGCTATTGCCGCTATTGCAACAACATCAGCAATAATGGAACGCTTCATGGCCTGCACGTGCTACTTCTCCTCTACTTCCTTACACTATTCATTTAAAACCTTGCCGCAAAAAATATCGCAACGACAAGGCGCACTTATATAAAGTGCAATTAGGTCGTTTGGATCAAATCCCACTTATTGCCAAACTTATCTCTAAAGATGGCTACCGTACCATACACTTCTTTCCGAGGGGTTTCTAAAAATGCTACCCCTTTGCTTTGCATGGCATTGAAGTCGCGCCAGAAGTCGTCAGTATTCAAAATTAAAAATACTTTATCGGCGGCTTGGCTGCCAATGAGTGCCATTTCTGTGTCATTTTTTGCTTGCGCCAACAACAAGCTCGTAGCACTGTGTGGTGGGGTTGCCAGAACAAAACGCGAGTTTTCGCCGGTTACTTTGTCTTCGGTTAAGGTAAAGTTTAAAACCGTGGTGAAGTATTCAATGGCACTGTCGTAGTCGTCTACAAAAAAAGTAATGGCCGAGAGGTTTTGCGTCATAAATCAGGATCACTTTGAAAGTTAAGCTAAGTTAGCTGCGCATACTACCTAAAAGCTGACTGAGCTGAAATGCGGGTTGTCAGTTATTGCGTGAAGTTGAGCGGTTTCATTAAGCGCAATATTTTGCGTGGATGTGTCGATGGACATTTGAATACACTCTGTGGCCACGTCGTTGCGTTTATCGATAACTGTGGTCAGTGCTGTACCCTTTACCGTATTCCCGTCTTTTAATACTACGCTCACCTCAAGCCCATACATGCAGGCAATTTCGATGTAGTCGTAAAGCTGGCACGCTATGTTCACATATTCCCCTATTCGCTGTTCAAGTGGCGACCAATTAGTAGAGTAGACCTGACGTTCACAGCAAAACTTTCCACATTTACCGCGCATACATAGCGCTTCACTTCACAGAAGTCTGACCTTAACAAATGATCTTTTTTTAAGGTTTGCTCAGTATTGTTAGTACTGAAGGATTTATTTTGGTGCGCGATACACCTAAGCGCTTGAACGCCCCTCATGTTTCTTAGAGGCATTTTTTAGCAAAGGGTTCCCGCCAAAAATTCAATACAGGAACAGTAATGAACAAGCTACTATCCGCATTTTCTTTAGTTTCAATAGCCTCGTGCACCTCAAGCTTCGCAAATGCCGACGAACTTCCCTTTAATTTAAGCGGTCATGTTAGGGTTAACTACGGGCATCAAGACTGGCAAATTCCCGAGTTTAGAGATGGTTTCGAATTTGAATCATTCAAACTTGGCGTGTCGGGTGAGTCAGATCAATTTAGCTATAAAGCCGAATATCGATGGTATGAAAATACCGACTTCGACACAGTAAGGTTCGCCGACCTGACTTATCATTTCGATGAGCAAACCGAAATTACAGCAGGTATAACCCAAACACCGTTTGGTTTGCAGCCCTTTGCCAGTAACAACTTTTGGTTCTCGGTAAATTATTATCTTGGCTTCGAAGATGATTACGATGCTGGGGTGAAAATAAACCACGATTGGGGCAACTGGGATTTTCAAGCCGCCTATTTTATGAACGACGAGTACAACGATGCCGCTGAGTTTGGGCGCTATTCGTTCGACGTGGCGGACGACGGTGAATATCGAAATAAAGAAGACGGCCAATACAATTTACGTGCTAACTACACGGCAAACTTTATTCGCGGAGGCACTACCGATATTGGCGTGTCTTACCAATACGGCAACATCTTAAACCTGGATACCCTGGACGATGGCGATATGAATGCCTATGCCGTGCATATGCGCCATACCCAAGGCGACCTAAAAGTCGAACTGCAGTATATCGATTATGAATACGATTTGGCTGCACCAGAAGGGCAAGCAGACGATCGCATAGCGCTATCCTCTTTCACCTTCCCGTTCTTAGCCGCGGCCGACGGTAAAACCTATTCAGCAAACCTTGTGTACTCTGTGCCTTATAAGTTTACTCACATAGAATCACTTACTTGTTACTCAGAGTACAGCGTGGCAAAAGGTGAAGGGGGCGAAGGGAAAAACTCGTCGCAGTGGATAAACGGCTGTAGCTTTGGCTGGGATAAATTGTTTGTATATGTAGATAGTATCCAAGGCAAAAACATGTGGTTTTCAGGTGGCCCGGGCGTGGGGCTCGACTTAGGTGGCAGACAAGAAACTACTCACCGTTTGAACATAAACCTTGGTATTTACTTCTAATCACTCACAGGACTTTGACATGCGAACATTACTTATAGCGACATTTTTATTAGCGCTAATTCCGATGCAAAGTTTTGCCCATTCATGGATGAAACTACGCATAGCCACCACAGAGTATGCCCCTTATACGTCAACTGACATGCAGCACGACGGTTATATCAATCACATTATCGCTGATGCGTTTTTAGAAACGGGCGTTGTGGTTGAGTTTGTATCTTTACCTTGGGAAGAAGCGCTTGAAGCAACGCTGAAAGGCGAATACGACGCCATTTCATACGGCAATTTTGTGCGCGCCCGGGAAAGCGAGTTTTTCCACAGTAACCCTATTAGTGCGGAAAGCTTGGTGTTTTATGTTAATGCTGAAAAGGGCCCTGATACTTGGGCTGAATTAAGCGACTTAAAAGACCTAAAGATGGGCGTAACAGAAGGGTATTTATACAACGATGAACTTGCCGCTTACATTAAAAGCAGCAGTAATGTTGTGGAAAGTGCCACAGACAAAGACAATTTACAGGCGCTGATTGAAGGTAAAATTGACGTTTTTCCCATTGATGAGTTAACAGGATGGTACTTGCTTCAGCGTGATTTCGATAGTGGCGACCGCAGAGATGTGATGCCCATTAAGCCGTTTATCTCAACTGTAACCACGCATCTGTTAGTGCCTAAAGGTGAAAGTGACAGTCAGCTTATTCTGTCGCTATTTAATAAAGGGTTAGAAGAGTTAACGCTGGACGGAAAACTGACCCGCTTTAAACGCCTTCTAAAAGAAGGCTACTATCAGCATCCGCAGAAAAAAGTGAATTTTGACAGACGTTAGCTGGCGTTTCAGGCCTAAGGGGCTATATAAAAGCCCCGCTGGCTAAACGCCAAAGGCATAGTAAATTAAACTAAAAGGGCAGTGCGATAATAAAAATTATCTATATACTTCAGTGCACATAATACTGATGTAATGGTTATTTCCTAATGCGCAGCCCTTTATTTGTGCGACTTTACGGGCGTGGTCGTTTTCGCTCGCTGTTGAGCACATGCCTTCTGCTAATACTCGTTGTTATTTGCCCGCTAGCCAATGCGTCGAGTGATGAAATAGCCTTTGATGTCTCTGGCTCGTTTAGAGTGCGCTACGAGTCGTTGAATAACCCTATATTTCCAACATCATCAGCTGCACGAGAACAAAGTAATCAGCGTCTTTCAACACGCTTTATCGTGAATTCTACGGTAAGTTATCAAAACCTCGCGGCAACGATCGAAATACGTGACTCGCGAGTGTTTCTTGACGAAAACGATCCAACGCTAACGGCCAATCAGGTTAATACACTGGAGCCTACACAGTTTTTTATCACCTACAAACCTGAACGAGAATCTAGCTTATACGAAGTGTCTGCGATAAAGGTAGGGCGTATGGAGCTCGACTACGGTAGTCGCAGGCTATTGGCCAAAACAGCCTATCGCAATGCCACCAATAGCTATGATGGAATTGTGGTGGAAGCAAGAGTTGCAGATTGGCAAGTACATGGCGTGTACGTGCTGCCGGTATCTCGCTTTCCTACTGACAGTGAAAGTCTGGACGGGAACGAACGCGCGTTCGACAAAAGCTTTAGCGAACGAAAATTCTTTGGTGTGTACGCTGCGTCAAAAGACAACAACGTCAAGCTGCAAAGCTACTGGTTAAAAGAAGACGATAGTGAAGCACTTGCCACCAAAAACCGTGATCTGTACACATTGAGTGTGGACTATACCCAGCCTTTCAATAATGGCCTGATAACAAATATAGAGGTGGTGGGGCAAACGGGAGCTTCTTATCAAACCGCATCTGCTAACGATACAGACGAGAAAGACGTTCGTGCATATATGCTGTTTGGTTATGTTGGGAAACAGATTACAGACAACACCTTTCTTAGAGCTGAAGTTGACTATATCAGTGGCGACAACGACACAAGCGATGACACAATCTCTGACTTTGATACCTTATACGGCGTGCGACGTTTTGATTTCGGACCTACTGATGTATATCAGGCTATGCCACGTAGAAACCTAAAAGCAGTGGGGCTTCGAAGCGTGTCTGAGCTAGCAAAAGCGCACAACATTATGCTTGGTTACAAAGCCATGTGGTACCAAAAAGCACCTCAAGACGTGGACAGTTTCATTGGTCATCAAGTGGAAGCTCGCTGGCGTTATCAAGTGCGACCCGAGTTGCGATTAGTGCTAGGTGGAGCCTACCTCAAAAAAGGAGAGGGTTTTGCGCGTGGAGATTACAGCGACAACAGCGCCTTTTTATTCACTGGCGCTTTGTATACCTTTTAAAATCTCCGGCTAAATAGCCCGCGTAAACTGGGTACAGCTGCTTACACTACAAGCCTTGCAGATGAGCGCGTACTCTCTTTTCTGTTTATTATATTACTGATATGGTTAACGGCTATTTTGAAATGCCCATTTAGAGGTTGCCTTGTCGTATTCAGCTGAAACATCGTTTTTTGCCCGTTGTATTGCACTATTAAAATTACTCGGCCCGGGTGTGCTTATGGCAACAGCGGCGGTAGGCGGTAGTCACTTAGTAGCATCAACTCAAGCGGGGGCGAAGTTTGGTTGGCAGTTAGCGCTGCTTATATTGGTAGTTAACTTACTCAAATACCCATTCTTTAGAGCAGGTGTTAGCTACACCATCAGTACAAAACAAACCCTTCAGCAAGGGTACTTGGGAATGGGACGACGATATTTGGCCATTGCCTTGGGTTTGAATACCATTGCGTCGGTGGTCAATGCTGCAGCGCTGTTGTTGTTTGCTGCAAGCTTATTGTCGTATTTTATTCCTTTCGATATCGCCATAACGTTGTCAGCTTCAGTGGTTTTGGCACTTATCTTAATCATTCTACTCGCTGGCCATTTTGAAGGATTGGACAATATCGCCAAAGGCATAATGGGCGTGCTTGTGGTGGCGACTGTAGCCGTATTCGTGGTGGCACTAAGCAATTACTCTGCTTCACCAGCACCTGCCGTGGCGCCGCCTTCGCCTTGGACGCTCGCTACATTAGGCTTTTTAGTCGTCACAATGGGGTGGATGCCCGCACCTATTGAAATATCGTCCATTACTTCACTTTGGTTAAAGCGCCAGTGCAAAGGGCAAGCCGTAACGCCAAAGTCGGCCCTTTTCGATTTTAATTTAGGTTATGCAGTGACGGTGCTACTCGCATTGTTGTTTTTGGGCTTAGGTGCATTAATTTTGTATGGCAGCGGTACAGAGCTAAGTACCAGCGGTATCGGCTTTTCCCATCAGCTAATTAGTATGTACTCATCAACCATTGGACAGTGGGCGCATTGGCTTATCGCACTGGTTGCATTTTTGTGCATATTTGGTTCGGCGCTAACCGTTTACGATGGTTATGCGAGGGTGGTTGCTGAAGCAATAGCGCTTCTTTTTAACAAAGACAAAAACGCACGAAATACGCTGGTAACGCCGGTGTTACTGTTCATGGCAGTGGCGAGTTTTATCATTGTGTTGTTCTTTAAATCTGCGCTATTGGCAATGTTAGGCTTTGCGATGACGCTGGCCTTTGTTACTACTCCAATGTTTGCTTGGCTTAACCATAAGCTTGTGGCACAAACCAAGCTTCATCAAGACGCGGCGCCAAACGTGGTAGTGAAGCTGCTTAGCTATTTAGGCCTAATCTATCTATTTGGGTTTCTAATGGTGTTTATATGGTGGAAGTGGTTTAGCTAGCCACTTCCTACCGTAACGAGAGCGCAAAGCACTTTAGGTGCTTCGCAAGTTTCACCTTAGTAAATTAGTTTAATTACGCGCACTTATGCGAGCCCTAGCGCAATACTCATCTATACTGTAGATGACATCGTTTGAGGAGTTCGCAGTTTGGTGCGTGGCAAAAAACTATTTCCTTCCACCCTTTTATTATGGGGTAAGCGTATCATGCTGCTTTCGCTTATGAGTGCGGCAATGTGGGGCTGTTCAAAAGAACCGCAGCAAACTATCCACTGGCACAATGCTTACGATATTGAGCGCGAACTTCATCTTTTGGGGCAGCAAGAAGACCCTCGCGAAATCTACAAAAGGCTTCAAGGTATTAAGCAACAAGCTTCGCTACAGCTTTCTCAAATGCGTGAAGCAGGTAATCAGGACCCGTTATTTAGGGAATGGTTGGAGTCGCTACGCATTAGCTTATCGTTAGCCCCTTTGTACGGCGATACCATTGAAACGTGTAGCGTGTGGCAAGGCGCCATGGAAGACGCTTGGGGAGTGGGAATAGTGCAGTTTAATGAACGAGCCAAACTCGTGTGGCGGGTAATGGTGGCTACCTGCAACGCACGAGTTCGCTCGGTATAGTACTAGGTTTTATTTAGTATAAACGGGGCGAGCCGCTGTTAGCGTTGCCACTTTATCTTTCACTTGCTGTACTACTGCATTGTCTTCTGGCGCTGTTAACACATCACAAATCCAATGGGCTAATTGAGCACAGTCTTCTTCACTAAAATTGCGTGAAGTGACCGCAGGTGTGCCAATTCGAATACCACTTGTAACGAATGGCGACTGCGGGTCGTTGGGTACTGTGTTCTTATTTACCGTTATATTCACGCTATTTAATACCGCGTCGGCTTCTTTCCCCGTCATTCCTTTGCTTACAAGACTTAACAGGAACATGTGGTTGTCGGTTCCATTAGAAACTACGTCAAAGCCACGCTTCATAAACACATTAGCCATAGCTTGTGCATTAATGACTACCTGCTTTTGATAAGCGCGGAACTCTGCTGTCATGGCTTCTTGAAGCGCTACCGCTTTTGCGGCAATAACGTGCATAAGTGGGCCACCCTGAATGCCAGGGAAAATTAATGAATTGAATTTCTTTTCAAGCTCGGGGTTTGCTTTACACATAATAAGCCCGCCACGAGGGCCACGCAGTGTTTTATGGGTAGTAGTAGTAACGACGTGTGCGGCGTTAATTGGCGAGGGATAAACACCGGCCGCAACAAGGCCTGCAACATGTGCCATATCTACAAGTAAATACGCGCCTACACTATCAGCGATGTCTCTAAACTTCTGCCAGTCGACCACGCGAGAGTAAGCGGAAAAGCCCGCTACAATCATTTTTGGTTTGTGTTCTTTAGCCAAGGCTTCTACTTGGTCATAATCAATTTCACCAGTTTCTGTGTTCAAGCCATACTGAATCGCGTTGTATAGTTTTCCCGAAAAGTTAGGCTTTGCACCGTGTGTAAGGTGCCCACCGTGATCAAGGCTCAACCCAAGAATGGTATCGCCAGGGTTTAATAGCGCCATATAAACTGCTGTATTCGCTTGAGAGCCAGAGTGAGGCTGCACATTCACATAGTCAGCTTCAAACAATGCTTTAGCTCTGTCGATAGCAAGCTGTTCTACTTTGTCCACCGCCTCGCAGCCACCGTAATAGCGCTTGCCTGGATAGCCTTCTGCATACTTATTAGTTAGCTGACTGCCTTGCGCCTGCATAACAGCTTTGCTGGTGTAGTTCTCCGATGCGATCAGTTCAATGTGGTGTTCTTGGCGTTCGTTTTCTTGCGCAATAAATGCTGCGATATCTGGGTCTTGTTCGTGAAGGTGCTGGTTAAGTGGGTTCATGCTGGCTCCTAAATGTCATTATTTTGTATCTGATACTAGGAGCGTAAAAAGAATAAATAAAATTAATAAAAAATATGGCATTATAACTTTATTAAATGGTCTTGTGAGCAATTCTGGCACTAACAAGGCAAAACAGCAGGCAAAGCTAACAAAGAGGTGTAAAGCAAAGTAATGAAAAACTTATCGATAGATTTTCTGCGTTCGTTCGTGCTTATTGCACAGACGGGTAGCTACACACAATGTGCCGAGCAGCTTCAGCGCACACAGCCAGCCATTAGCTTACAGATAAAAAAACTAGAAGAAATGATTGGGGAAAAACTATTTTCCCGCGACAAAAATCGCTTGGCACTAACTGGCGCTGGTAGTCGCTTATTGTCGTATGGTGAAAAGATAGTGGCACTTAACGATCAGGCGATGGCCGAATTCGGCAAGCCGCAGGTTACGGGAAATATTCGGTTAGGCATTCCCAGCGAATTTAGCACAACACTTATGCCTAAAATCATTCGACGGTTCACGCAAACCTATCCGGAAATATCGCTAGAGGTGCATTGTGCGCTAAGTAAAGACTTACTTAGTGAGCCGCTTAAAAGCCAGTTCGATTTAATTCTTTCGCTACAAGAAACACCTGATCCTCAGCAAGACGGCTACATCATTTCAGATCAACTGGTATGGGTGGGGAGTCAGCGCTTTGTAAATAGCGTGCCTGTTAAACTGCCTATTATTGCTGCACCGTCGCCGTGTATTTACCGCAAGCGAGCAACCAATCTGTTATCGGCTATCAAAAAACCGTGGCAGGTGGTGTATACCATTGCTGACTTAAATGGCATACAAACGGCGATTAACGAAGGGCTGGGCATAACCGTTCTTGCAAAGAGTTCAGTGCCACCTGGTCTACACGTTTTATCTAATTCAGAAAGTTTACCCGAGCTTGGGCATGTGGGTGTTTGTTTAGTTAACCCTCAGAAAGTGTCATCGAAAGCGATTAGCTTGCTTACTGAAACCATTACCAACGAAGTCGCAAATTTTTAAGAAGGGATGGATTGGAATAGCTAGCGCGCCTAGTTGACAAAAAAATAAGCGCGCTAAAAGGAAATGAGGCTTTTCAATAAAACGCCGCTTATGCCTTTTTAACAAATTGTGCAGTCAGCATCATTTCACCCGCGCCATCTACTTTACAGTCTAGCTGGTGGTCTTTGGCATCTTTTACGTGTCGGATAACGGCTTTGGTTCCAATTTTTAGTACCAACGAACTGCCTTTTACCTTCAAATCTTTTGCTAGCGTAATTTTGTCGCCGGCTACTAACGGTGTACCGTTGAAGTCTTTAGCAGAGACTTCCTCTTCTACCTCGTTCGGGTTCCACTCGTGTCCACATTCAGGGCAAATAAGTAGAGGCTGATCTTCGTATACATATTCTGATTGGCAATGCGGGCAAGGAGGTAACGACATGTGGAATTCTCTTAAAGTACTAAATTAAAGCGCTCGGGTCATAAAGTGGCTGTTGGGATCGATTGAGTAACTGCCAAATGGACCGCAATCAACAAAACCAAACTTTTTGTATAGGGTTCTGGCCGCTAAAAAGTAGTCTTGCGTTCCTGTTTCTAAACTTACCGAACTAAACCCTTTCATTTTCGCATGTTCTAGGGCAAAAAGTAATAACTGAGACGCTACACCGCATCCTCTAAACGGCTTGGCTGTGCGCATAGATTTTAGCTCGGCGCTATGTGTATCAAGGGTTTTAATAGCGACGCAGCCCGCAAGCTGTTGCTGCTTCCAGCCACTAAAAAAAGTAATGTTCGAAGCTTTTAGTGCTTCAACATCTAATGCATGTACGCTCTCAGGTGGCGATGTAGCATACATATCAGACAAATGCTCTTCTAAAAGCGCTAGCACTTCTCCTCCGGTGAGATCATCAATAATAATCTTCATGTGCTTTGGCCTTTAGGTATATTCTGAATAGACGGCGGTACAAGCCTGTTTGTTAAGTGCTTAAGGGTTTAGTCATGTTAAAAAAGCGGTCGTCTTCACCTTCAATGATAAATCCCACTTTTTTATAAAGCGAAACTGCAGGGCTAACTTTGAATACTCGTAAGTCAAGCGAGTTAGTATTGGCCCCTAAGGCTAGTCTTTCTGCTTCTTCAATGGCAGCACTACCTATGCCTTTGTTCTGTGCGCTGGGTATGACCTGAAGGTCGCGCAATATACAGGTGTTACCGTCGTATTGAAGGCGCATAACCCCCACCGTTTCGCTGTCTACTTGAATGTCGTAATTAATGAGCTCTGCGGTAACCCCAAGCACTTTGTCGACGTCCCAATCAGGCGCAAACTGAGCGTAATAATCGCGCATGTTATTAAAGGTAAACTCAGCAGCCCTTGGTAGGTTCGTACTTGGAATAAAGGTAATCTTCATCGCGTTTTCTTCGTTATTTATTGCAAGCAAGACTTTTATCCATGACTTCTTGGTGCGAACATAATTATCGCCATACCAATCAAAGCGACAAAGGTGCCCACCAAGTCCCATAACGTTGGCTTCACTCCATCAACGAGCCAAAGCCACATAATAGCCATAAAAATATAAACACCACCGTAAGCGGCGTATACGCGCCCGGTAGCGGTTGGGTGAAGTGATAACAGCCAAGCAAAAAGCGCGAGCGATATAGCCGCTGGTACTAACAACCATATGGACTTATCTTCTTTCAACCATAAATAGGGCAGATAGCATCCAACGATTTCAGCAAGTGCAGTAATAACAAACAAACCAATGGTTTTTAATTCCAACGGGCAGACCTCTTTTGAAATACTGTTGGTAAGCAAATAATACCTTTTGAAAAGGGCATTAAAGCGCTACTCGCACGCCATGCTAGGAAACTATCTTTCACTAGTTATCGTCGCTTTCAGAGCTAAACAAACCTCTAAAAAGCGCGGTAAGTGCTCCAGACACCGTATCTTCTATAGCATCGTTTTTATGGTCACGCTTTTTACTGTATCGGTTAGTAGATTCTTCTCGCTGTCTTTTTTCAGCACTGGCACTAGCCCCATCAAGAAAGTCTCTTGCAGCCCTATCAGAAGCTGAAGCGCACCCTGTTGAGATTACGCATATTGACAAGATTACTATCAATTTAATCTTCATGTTATCTAAATTCCTATCACCGTATAACGTCTAATAAAGGGCATCTTAAAGTGGAGCGTAACAACGAATCGTTATGTACTTTGCTTGCTCATACCTCTAATTGCAAAGAAGTAATAGATTAAAAACCCCAACCACGAAAAGAAAAGGGAAATGGCCCCCCATGCTAACTTGTGTATGCCTTTAGCTTTTTTGGATGTTAAGGCAATTAACGCTGGTAGAAGTGTAAGGCTGAAAAGCACGATAAAAATAATGATTTGCCAAAAACTCATATTAAAAGAACTCCTTATCTTTTGATTTCTAATTACAAGGGCTGCACCAAGCTCACCGAATGTAGACGAATAACCTCTACTCGTTTCTATACCCATTGATTTCAACGAATTATTTTTTATTTACTTGAACTACAGCCTATAGAATCAAGTTTTCTGAATTACATACTACAGTCTTAATCGTCTTTTTGTTAAGACATTTAATTTACTGCGATTTTTGTTCTGAAAGGTGAGGCATAATAGCGTAAAAAACTGAACAAATTGCTATCACATAAAAAGAATGGAAGAAAAAGCCCACCATATTTAACCCATCTGCTTCACACTGTGTTTGCAGGCCAGAGCAAAAAAAGAACTCCACTACGAATGAAGACAGTACTCCTAAGCCAAAAATTGCCATATAACTGAACAACGGTTTGAGCTTTAGAATTCCAATAATCAGCAAAACAACAACTACTGGAATAACAATAATTAGCGCAGTCTGCATAAATCCCTCTTAGATTGATTTGGCTACTCACAATCCTGTGAAAGAAACTTGGTAGATTACGGCCTGTTAAACCAAATATAAACTGCATACAATTAACAACCAAGTTAGTGATATACCGAGTACTATTTTGAATGTTGGTAACTTAGTTTGTGATAATGAATAAATCGCATATGCAGCAGGAATGACAGCGAAACAGCCACCAAGTACTAAGCCTTTAAAAAATCCTGCGATTAACCCCCATTCATCTGCAATAAATGCATAAACCCAAGTGACTCCCCAGGCTACAAAGCAAAATGAAAGCAATAACTTGGCTATTCTGGCTTTTACCTTTACATCTTTGCTTTTCATAAATATCCCGTTAGATAGTTACCAGAGGTAAATAACGACTAAACATTGTGTCTTCCCTAGGGAAGATACAGTCGAGAGACGAACTTGGCTGATTTGTAAGGCCGACATCTATTTTGAAAGCACATGGCTTGTGGTTACCTGAGCCATGTTGTCTATTTCATCAGCTTTACTACGCATTGTTTGAAAGGCTCTACTTTTGAACTTAATTCTGGGGGGAGTATTTCGGTACCGTCTGTTAAATCTAGAATGCCTGACACTACTGGTTTGTCAGCTGTCGTATCTATCTTAGCATTTATGGTCATGGAAAAGTTGTAGCCGCTTGGGAGTAGAGATGCGCATTTTTGGACTGAATTTAAGGGAGCTGGGTTACTAAATGATTGAAAGGCTAACAGTGAAGATAGCAAAGTGGCTGAGCCAATAAAAAAAGCTTTTTTGTTCATGGTAATTCCTTTTAACGTATTTTGCAGTCTCAAACTTCGACATTAAATGATCTACAAAGTTCTATAGCTAACGTCGCAGCGAACGTGCTAATTGGCTTGATAATCATTGAGCCTCCTCCCTATCAGC
>NZ_JBHNYX010000005.1:0-179077 GCF_054960505.1 Alteromonas sp. G4i13
CAGTCTAAAAAGACTGGTTTTTAAAGCGTTAAATTACGGCTATTTAGTTACCGTTTGACTTGTTCATATACTTGAAGAAGTCGCTGTCTGGTGCAATAACCATGACATCTTGTTTGCTGTTAAAGCTTTGCTTATACGCGTCCATACTGCGCAGGAAGCTGTAAAAATCAGCGTTCTTTGAGTAAGCGTCAGCGTAAATTTGTGCCGCAATCGCATCACCTTCACCACGAAGTTGACGTGCATTACGCTCAGCATCAGCAAGCATTACCGTTACCTTAGCATCAATATTTGCCTTAATGACTTCGGCTTGCTCTTGACCTTCTGAACGGTGCTCACGAGCTACGGCGGCACGCTCTGCGCGCATACGCTGGAAGATCGAGTTGCTCACTTCAGTGGGTAAGTTAATCTGCTTAACGCGTACGTCTACAATTTCAATACCTAGCTCGTCAGACGACGTAGAAGCTTGTTCCATTGCTTGGTTCATAAGCGCTGAACGCTCACCAGAAACGATTTGTGCAATAGTACGAGTACCAAACTCAGAACGTAGGCCGTTGTTTACTTTTTGCTTCAGTAGCGCTTCTGCTTGCAGCTTGTTGCCACCCGTTGATAGGTAGTAACGTGCAAAGTCTTCTATGCGCCACTTAACATAAGAGTCAACAATCAGGTCTTTCTTCTCGCTTGTTACAAAGCGATCAGGCGTTCCATCCAACGTTTGAATACGCGCATCTAAATGGCGTACCGAGTCAATAAACGGAAGTTTAAAGTGTAAACCTGGCTCAAAAACCCGAGTTTCACCGGTCGCGTCATCGCGCTGAACCTTACCAAATTGAATAACAATGGCACGCTCACCCTCTTTAACTGCAAACAGAGAACCTGATGCAAGCAAAACAAGAAGAACGAATGCTGCTATTAATAAATTCTTCATTATGCTTATCTCCCTTCTCTGTAGCTGTCACCGCGCAAACCAGAGGTTGGCGACGAATTACGGCTTCTGCCTGAAGTGTCAGTTACAGGTGTTTGTAAGCTTTCTAGCGTGTTGCGTGAGCGATCGTTAGACGACGACTGCTGACGCTCCATAATTTTATCCAGAGGCAGGTACATCATGTTGTTTCCGCCTTTGCTATCAACCATAATTTTGCTGGTGTTACCCAACACTTCTTCCATGGTTTCAAGATAGATACGTTCGCGAGTAACCTGAGGTGCGCGCTCATATTGTGGAAGCAGCTCTTCAAAACGTGCCACTTCACCCTGCGCTTCCAACGTTACACGCTCTTTATAGGCTTGCGCTTCTTCATTCATACGATTTACTTGACCACGTGCACGTGGCTCAATCTCTCTCGCATAAGCTTCAGCTTCACGAATAAAACGTTGTTCATCTTCCTGTGCAGCAATCGCATCATCAAAAGCATCTTTAACTTGCTCTGGTGGGCGGGCATCACGGAAGTTCATATCGATAATGGAAACACCCATGTTGTAGGGTTCAATGATCGCTTGAAGCTCTTCCCATACACGCTGACGCGTTACTTCACGGCCGTCGGTAAGTACGTCGTCCATTTTAGAGTGGCCAACTACGTAGCGAATAGCGCTATCAAGAGACTGACTTAAACTCTGCTCAGGGCTTTCAACGGCAAACGTCCAACGATATGGGTCTACAACGCGAAATTGCATTTCCATTTGAACGCTTACCACGTTTTCGTCTTCTGTAAGCATAGAGCCTGAAGATGACTGGTCGCGAATTGACTGAACATCAACTGGGATTACTGAGTCAATGAACGTTGGCGCCCAACGAAGACCCGGCTCAACCTGCTCGTGATACTCACCGAAGCGAAGCACTACGCCACGCTCTGCTTCACGAATAGTGTAAAAACCACTAATGAACCAAATTACGACAAGTAAACCTACAAGAATACCAGCGCCGATACCACCTAGGCTTTTGCCTGAGCCGCCACCGTTGCCACCTGACTTTCCAAACTTACCAAATAAGTTCTTAAAAACATCGTCCAAATCTGGGGGACCTTGCTCTTTCCCACCGCGATTCTTCCACGGGTCGTTATTATTGCCACCCGGCTCATTCCAAGCCATGCTGATACTCCATAGATTACTGTTATATTTTTGAATTTCGCATGCTCAATGCAGTGACTAGCACTGACTAATGTCGCACAACATACTCTGATATTCCGTTTTCCAGACGTTTTTCAAGTCTGTTCCAGTCAGCGGCGGGCATTCTTACATCAACTACCCAGTCTCCCTGACTGTCGTATTCTTCACTAGCAATACAGTTTAGTTCGTACAACACGCCGCGCAATCGACTTTGTGCAGGCGGAATCTTTAATGTGTAATTCACCATACTTTTACCTAAACATTCGGTTAAAGCCTGGCTCAATAATTCCGTTCCTTCGCCTGTTTGTGCAGATAGCCACACTCTGACAGGCACGCCTTCGTCGTTTCTTTCTATACGCGGTTGAACGTCGTCTAGTTTATCAATCTTATTACAGATTAGTAATTGTTGAATCTCTCCAGCTTCAATTTCTTCAAGTACATCATTAACTTCATCCATGGTTTCGCGATATTTTGCATCAGCAATATCAACCACATGGAGCAGTAAATCTGCTTCTTGAGTCTCTTGAAGTGTCGCTTTAAACGCAGCAACGAGGTCGTGGGGAAGATGTCGAATAAAACCTACCGTGTCGGCTAAAATAGCCGGCCCTACGTCTTTTAAATCGATTTTGCGTAACGTGGGATCTAGCGTTGCAAACAGCTGATCGGCAGCGTAAACGTGTGAGTCGGTAATGGTGTTAAACAGCGTCGATTTTCCCGCATTCGTATAGCCAACTAAGGATACCGTTGGAATTTCAGCGCGTTTGCGCGAGCGGCGACCCTGCTCGCGTTGCTTTTGCACTTTTTCCAAACGACGAAGAATGGCTTTAATACGACCACGAAGTAGTCGACGGTCAGTTTCTAGCTGTGTCTCACCTGGACCGCGAAGACCAATACCACCTTTTTGACGCTCAAGGTGGGTCCATCCTCTGATGAGACGAGTTGAGATATGCCTCAACTGGGCTAGTTCGACCTGAAGCTTACCCTCATGTGTTCTTGCGCGCTGCGCAAAAATATCGAGAATTAGCCCCGTTCTATCTAACACCCGGCATTTACACACCGCTTCTAAATTACGCTCCTGAGAAGGAGAAAGCGCGTGGTTGAAAATAACAACGTTGGCATCGTGTGCTTTCACTGCCGCTGCTATTTCCTCTGCCTTACCTGAACCAACAAAAAACTTAGCATGAGGCGCACTGCGCGAAGTCGTAATAACTTCTACCGCATTAACCCCTGCTGAAGACACAAGCAATTCAAGCTCACTTAAGTCTTCTTTACTGTTCTCGTCGGAAAAATTAACATGAACAAGTACAGCCTGTTCACCGGCTTCATAACGGTCAAACAAGCGCGTTACCTTTTAAATTATTCACCTTTAGTATTTTCAGAATCTCCTGCGCTAGGCATTGTGATAGCGCGTGCTGGAACAACAGTAGAAATCGCGTGCTTATACACCATTTGGCTTACTGTGTTCTTCAGTAAAATTACGAACTGGTCGAAAGATTCAACCTGTCCCTGAAGTTTAATACCGTTTACCAGATAAATTGATACTGGAATACGTTCCTTACGCAAAGCGTTCAAGAATGGGTCTTGTAAAGATTGCCCTTTAGCCATTTGATATCCTTAGTTTTTATTATTCGTGATAGGAATTTCACTATCACTGCACGTCTAATATATACCACACTCAAACATTTAAAGTGTGACTTTCGCTGTAATTTTAGTCAAATTATCGTTAGCAAATGTGTCTAGCCATGTAACCTGCTCCCAGCCCCGTAACCACGTGAGCTGACGCTTGGCGAGCTGCCTTGTAGCGATAATGCCTCTTTCACGCATTTCTGCGTAACTCAATTGGCCGTCTAGGTACTGCCACATCTGTCTGTACCCTACCGAACGAATAGAAGGCAAATCTTCATGAAGATCACTGCGTTCGTAGAGTTTTACTACTTCATTCTCAAACCCTTGCTCCAACATCAAATCAAAGCGGGTCGCGATCCGTTCGTGCAACACTGCCCTGTCTGCGGGCGCTATGGCAAATTGTGCAATGTTATAAGGGCACTTTTCACCCTCTTGTTGTTGCCAATATGTCAACGTCTTGCCGGTACTTCTATACACTTCCAGTGCACGAGTAATACGCTGTGGGTCATTGGGGTGGATTCTCTCACCACTGATTGGGTCTACACCACGTAATTCATCGTGTAATTTAGACCAACCCAAGCGTTGTGCCTGCTGTGTTATATCATCTCGTATCTTTTCATCTGACTTAGGTAGTGGCGAAATTCCATTTATCAAGGCATTAAAGTACATCATTGTACCTCCAGCCAAAATTGGCACCTTGCCTCGAGCTAAAATATCGCCGATAAGCCCATTCGTATCGTTTACAAATTGCGACACCGAATAGCTATCTGCCGGGTCGATAATATCAATTAAGTGGTGCACTACCCCCGCTTGCTCTTCCTGCGTCGGCTTCGCTGTGCCAATATCCATGCCTTTGTATACAAGGGCTGAATCTACACTAATTACTTCACTATCGACCTGAGCTGCTATATCTAACGCCAACCCCGTCTTGCCTGACGCTGTGGGGCCCATAATTGCTATTACAGGTAATGCAGAATTTATGCCATTGGACACGTTATTCTCCCCACACATCTAGCACTAAATTTAAGGGGCGCACTTTAGCAAATTGCTCAATAATTTCCCATTGTTTCGCTTCGCTTTGCTGATCCAACCAGTACCACAGCGCATTTGATGTCTCTTCATCTAAAACATGTTCAGGCAAAACCAATGATTTTACGGCATCATCAAGTGAATTTACTTCATCATTTAGTTCAACTAATAAGAAGTATTCAAACAACTTGAGCCACGGCAAGTGCCTGGTGCCGGCCGGCACCTGTTGCAGCCGATATTTGCCAGCCACTTTATTCACTTCAAAATGCGCGTCGTTTAGCAGTGTAACCAGTTGCTCATTGACATTATTGAGCGAAACAGCAACGGGCATTAACAACGGTTGTCCATGCTGCGCTTTTAAAAATAGTTCGCTTAACCAGATACTTGCAACTTTAGTTGCACAAAGAAGGTAAATTTTTTCTGATTTTGGGTAAATTCTACACTGGGAAGTTAGATTAACGTGCTCTGCAACGGGCATCGGGTCTGCATTGTTGTTAATAATGTCGCTATTTGGCGTCATTAACGCATTGTAATTTGACTGATATGCCGCACTTGGCCCTCGACTTTGCTTATGTGCAGCGCCACCACTTCGTCCACCACTGGCACTTCCCGAGGATGTATTTCTTGGACTGCCTGTAAATTGCCCATAAGACTGTGGCGCGCCTTGCGAGATTCCCCCCGTCGAGTAACGAGAAGACTCGTTGAACGCCTGTGCATTATCCGACGTTTGATTCTGTAAAGGCCTAATGTAATCGTGTTCTACCTGAGAAGACATGAAATCTGAGCCCGAAGGACGGCTTGCGTCCATTCCTGATAAAGGCTGTTCGTCGGTCATGGCATGCAGCGCATCACTCACGGTTTTACAGATAAAGTCGTGTACCAATCTGCCTTGTTGAAACCTCACCTCATGCTTGGCGGGATGAACATTTACATCCACATCTTTAGGGTTAACCGTTAAGTACACCACAAAGCTTGGTTGCTCCACCACCCCCCAAACGCTTTCGTACGCTTGGCGAATAGCGTGCATAATAAGCTTATCTCGCATGCCTCTGCCGTTAACAAAACTGAACTGGCAATCATTACTGCTGCGAAGCATGGCCTCATTACCTAGCCAAGCATCAATGTGAAGACCTTCATACTCAGTACTAATATGTACGGCGTTTTGAACAAACTTTTGTCCAACCACAGCGCCAATTCGGGTGGCTAAACTGCCTGCTTTGTCGGCGATAAAGCGCTTTGCTACTTTATCGTTGTGTTTTAAAACAAATGAAACCTTGGGATAGCTCAGTGCTATGCGTTTTATGACTTCTTCAATATGCTGAAATTCGGTTTTTTCGGTGCGTAAAAACTTACGTCTTGCTGGCGTGTTGTAGAACAGATCTGCCACGTCAATTGTGGTGCCAACAGGGTGGGCCGCTGGCTGAATATTTACCGCCATTTCCCTACCCTCACAGTAGGCCTGCCACGCCTCTCCTTGAGACTCAGTGCGCGATGTCAGTGTTAACCGGCTTACCGAGCTAATACTGGCCAGCGCTTCGCCACGAAAGCCAAGAGAGAGAATTTGTTCTAAGTCATCCAGAGTGGTGATTTTGCTGGTTGCATGGCGACTTAATGCCAGCTGCAGTTCACTTTTGACAATGCCTGACCCATTGTCTTTTATTCGAATGCGTTTGTGGCCACCTTTTTCAATATCGACTTCTATTTTGGTGGCACCAGCATCAAGGCTGTTTTCTAGTAATTCTTTAACCACAGACGCGGGGCGCTCAACCACTTCACCAGCGGCAATCTGGTTTGCAAGTTGGGGAGATAAAAGCTGTATAGGCAAAGGACTACCCTATGATATTAACTATATGGATTCGTGGCGATACGACATGTAAGTGCAATGAGTGCTGAAAAAGCCGATGAAACAAAACCTAGGTTTAGGTTCTCGGAATATTTAGTACCTGCCCTACGCGTACAACATCACTTGAAAGATCATTCGCTGCTTTGATGCTGCTTACTTTTACATTGTAACGCTGTGCTAATAACGAGAGCGACTCGCCGCTTCTTACTTTGTGCGTTCGGTTGTTCGCCCTTTCTTGTGCCCACAGTGTACCATCAGGGGGAACTTGCTTGAAGTAACGCTTAGTCGCATTAAACATGGCATTCGCTAAGCGTTCGCGATGTTTAGACCAGTTCAGATTCTTCTCTTCTTGCGGATTAGAAATGAAACCAACTTCGACCAAAATAGAGGGGATGTCAGGCGCGGTCAAAACTGCAAAACTGGCGGCTTGTGGTTTTCTTTTATGCAGACTGGTCACCTGCTTTAGCTCTTCAACCACTTTATTACCTAAATCGTGGCTGGTCGCCATGCTGTGATCCATCGATAAACCCAGTATGGTTTCAGTAAGATATCGCTCGCTTGATTTATCATTGATCACTTCAGCTGCACCACCGAGTAATTCAGAGTGACGTTCAGATTTCTCTAGCCAGCGGCCTAATTCAGTGTCTGCTCTTCGCATGGATAGTACCCACACCGAACCACCTCGCGGTTGAGGCTGACTAAACGCATCGGCGTGGATGGAAATAAGCAAATCGGCTTTTTTCTCGCGCGCAATTTCAGGACGTCGATTAGGAGAAACATAATAATCATCGCCACGAGTCATGATGGCGCGCATACCTCGCTCCCGGTTTATCATGTCTTCCAGTTTTTTGGCGATACTCAGGGTGATGTGCTTTTCATAGGTACCAGCCGGACCGATTGAACCTGGGTCATGTCCACCATGCCCGGCGTCGATGGCGACGATAATGTCTCGGTCTCGGGCACTGGTAGAATCATCAATAACGACAGAGCCAGTTGATGCCGACGCTGATAACGTTGGCGATGGCTTCGGCGCGCTATCTGGTAAATCGACAACCAGCCTGTGTCCGTAAGCACCATCGGGGGTTACTGCAAATAACGAAGGCTTGGTATTTCTATTGAGCTCAACAACCACTCTGGCAGATGATTTGTTTTTCGGTGTGGAGTAGCGCAGCTTTTTAATCAAATCACCGCTGTTTTCAATGCCAGAAAGCTTAGCGGTGTCGCTGGTGTTGTTAAGATCGATAACAAGCCGAAGCGGATTTTTAAGTGCAAAATAGGTGAACTCTGGCGCTGATTTCATATCGAAAACAACGCGCGTATTGTCCGGCGACGGCCATATCCTAACCCCGTCGATGTTATTTTGCGCACCGTGTGCGAATTGCACGACGAAACACAATAATAATACCGAAACTATACTGCGCACCATAATTAGCCTTTCTGTTATTGTTATGCTGCTCTCGTCAACTCCGGAGCGGCTATTTATTCAGTTTTTCTTTCATTTCGCATTTGCGCTAAACGCGCTTGCATTGCTGAAGCAATTTCGCACCGTGGGCACTTTTTGCTTCCAAATTAAACTGCCTACCCGATGGCGTAATATTTATACTAATCACTAAGTCTGGGGATGCCAAGTATTCGCCCCCTTTTTCCGACCATTCAATAAGCGCGATAGCGCCCGAACCAAAGTAATCGCGAATTCCCATGAACTCTAACTCTTCTGGGTCGGCTAAGCGATACAGGTCGAAGTGATAGATATTGACGCCATCCAACTCATAAGGTTCAACCAATGTATAGGTTGGACTTTTAACGCTACCTGAATGACCTAAAGATTGAATGAAATATCGGCTAAATGTCGTTTTCCCTGCACCTAAGTCGCCGTTTAAATAAATAACAGCATCGGTAGGGAGTTGACTCGAAACAGCCTGCGCTAAATCTCTGGCAAGCTGCGCAGTATCATCTACTTCATTAGCAAAAAAAGAGGTATGCGGGTAAGACATCAACAATATTCCACAGTAATAGAAAGCCGAATAACACAGTAGATGCCTGCCCGTTCAAGACAAAACCACGCTAACTAGTGGTTTATAAGCGCACGTACTGCGTCAAACAAATCGCTCGCTATCATACCACGTTGACCATACAGTTGGGCAATATCATCGCCAGCCTTAGCATGAAGCACTACACCATATTTCGCTGCAATATCTGTTTCTACGCCTTGCGCGAGCAACGCGCCCAATATTCCGCTTAATACATCACCGCTTCCTGCGGTAGCCATACCTGGATTACCGTGACGGCAAACCCAGGTTTTCTTTTCATTGTCGATAAGCGTGCCCGCCCCTTTTAGTACACAGACCGCATGGTATCGCTGTGAGCACTGCCTTGCGTAGTTAAAACGGTCGCTTTCTACATCATCAATAGAAACACCGAGTAAACGCGCAGCTTCGCCCGCGTGAGGGGTTAAAATACTGTCAGACAAGGTGTACGCGGTTGACTGCTGACACAACAGATTTAGCGCGTCAGCATCAATGACCACAGGCTTATTTTGGCTTTGACAATGCTTCATGGTGGTTTCAAATGCGCTTTCTGCCCATTCATCTTGCCCAAGACCCGGTCCAATAACCACACAGGTTGCCCAAGCTAATGCATCTTCCAAATTAAAGTCGGTGACCATGAGTTCAGGTCTGCCTGCACTGACCTGAACGGCTGACGACTCATGGGTATACACGCGTACCATGCCCGCACCGCCTCTCAGCGCGGCTTCACTGGCGAGTCGAATGGCACCTGCTGTTCCGCGGTTACCGCCAATGCACAACAGTCGACCATAAGTCCCTTTATGACTGTTAATCTCCCGTGGCCCCATACCTTTAAAGTGGTCGATATTTAGCATGGTCGCGCTCGCTTTAGCTAATGCTTGGAACGCTTTGCCGATACCCAAATCCGCATACACTAACTTACCGCACGATTGTTTACCCGCACCAGTAACAAGCCCCGGCTTAATGCCCACAAAAGTAACGGTGATATCAGCCTGAACACATCGCCCCAGGCTCTGTCCTGTATTTGCATCAAGCCCTGACGGTACATCCACGCTTACAACCGGTGTTGATGACGCATTCACCGCATCAATGATGTCTGCAAACTCATTGCGAATATAGCTATTAATACCTGTACCAAGTAGCGCGTCAATCACTACATCGGACTTCTCTAGAAGCGAAGCGTCAAACCCATTAATACTGCCGCCGGAATCGAGCCAGCGCTGCTGCGCTTTGCCGGCATCCCCTTCCAGCGTACGTTCGGGCTCAACCGCACATAAATGCACTTGTTTACCCGCAAGTTTTGCGTTTATTGCTGCAATGTAGCCGTCACCCGCATTGTTACCTTGGCCCACCAGCACTAAGTAAACGTCTGAGTTTGGCATAAGCTCAAGACACTGCTTAAACACCACATCACCAGCTCGTTGCATCAACGTGAACATATCGCAGCCCGAATTCGCGGCGGCTTGTCCCTCATTTTCCCTAACCTGATCGGCCCGAAATAATTTGTATGATAAACTTGACGTTAATTGAGTATCTAGCATGAGCACATGTCCGAATTTAGTTCTATCGACCTTGTTGAATTAACCAACAATATCAAGGCTTGGGGTACAGCGCTAGGCTTTCAGCAGGTTGGCATCAGCGATATTGATCTACATCAGCACGAGGCACACCTTCAGGAATGGTTAGACAATGGGTATCACGGTGACATGGCCTTTATGGAGAGTCATGGGATGAAGCGTGCCCGGCCTGATGAGTTGGTCCCAGGGACATTACGGGTTATCAGCGTTCGCATGAACTACTTACCTCCCGACGCCTCGTTTGCTAAGCATTTAAAAAAGCCAGAAATAGGATACATCAGCCGCTATGCATTGGGCCGTGACTACCACAAAGTGCTGCGCAAACGTCTGAAGCAATTAGGTGAGAAAATCACCGCATCCCTGGCGCATACCCAATATCGCCCGTTTGTAGACTCAGCCCCCGTATTGGAACACGCTATTGCTGAAAAAGCGGGTATTGGCTGGACGGGGAAACACAGCCTGACACTCAACAAAGAAGCCGGCTCTTGGTTCTTCTTAGGTGAGCTGTTCATCAATTTGCCATTACCCACTGACTCACTGGTTGAAGAGGGGTGCGGCACCTGCACGGCGTGTCTAACCATCTGTCCGACCAATGCAATTGTTGCGCCTTATAAAGTAGATGCCCGTCGCTGTATTTCCTATCTCACCATTGAATCAGACAAAGATATTCCCGAAGATTTGCGCCCCATGATGGGCAATCGCATTTATGGCTGTGACGATTGCCAACTTGTTTGCCCTTGGAATCGCTTTGCCGACGTTACCAGTGAAGAAGATTTCCACCCGCGACAAGTGTTACACGGCCAAAGTCTCAATGCGCTTTTCGGCTGGTCTGAAGAAACCTTTTTGCGAAATACGGAAGGCTCTCCCATCAGGCGGATTGGCTTTGAGAAGTGGCAGCGTAATATTGCCGTTGCGTTAGGAAACGCTCCGTATGATGAACAAAGCATTCTGCTTTTGAAAGAAAGACGAGGGAGCGTGAGTGACTTGGTGGACAGACATATTGATTGGGCCCTTAGGCGGCAGCAAGAGAAGCAACAAGCGTCTGATGCAAAAAACAGGCAGCAAGCGCGGCTTATTCGCGTAATTGAAAAAGGTTTACCAAGAGACGCCTAACGCCAGTACACGTTTGAATAAGGCATACCGCGAATTCAATTGGCGATATACACGTTTTGGGGTTAACCCGCTGAGGCAAGCTGACTGTTTAAATCGGCCTGAGTGCTATTCCGATAACGCACACGAGCATTTGGCGAATGGGATGCGGCGAAAGAAACGTTAAGTTTGAGGCCTCGCTGTGCCACTTGCGTGGTTATGATAGGCGAGCCGAATTCCCACCACGGTTCCTGTTCCAATGCTTCAATAACTCGCGACAGCTCAGTTTCAGAACCGTCATACTCACCCGTTATTTCGCAATGTCCGTTCTCACATTTTACCGAGTCTAAAACAAAGCGCTCGTTGTTAGGCGGCAGCGCAAAAAACGTATTGAGTGAGCCTTCGGTTTTAGTGTAGAAAACCTCTGGCGCCATGATTTGGACATTCTCGGCAACGGGGGCAACATTCATCTCGCCGTTTTTCGTAACGCTTGTATCCAAGAGCACCGCACCTGCTTCATTTGAAACCAACTTGGCGGCGGGCTTAATAACTTTCAGCTCACTCGTTTCGGTGGCACGAGAGCGCGCTAACACATTGGTTAGTCGCTCTTTTTCTGCATTGGATTCACTGAGTTGGTGTTGATAGCCAGAAAATTTATACCCTGCTATCAATGCAAACGCTATCAGCAACAACACAAGCCACGTTTTCATTTTACTTCCTTTATCGAAGTCGCTTACTTGTGATATTGCTTACTAAGTTCATGTACCGCATTAACGAACACACCTGCATTTTCAGGTGGTACGTCAAGATGGATACCGTGACCTAAATTAAATACGTGACCGCTACCTTCACCGTAACCTTCTAGAATGGACGCCACTTCTTGCTCAATTCTTTGCGGTTGAGCATACAGCATTGATGGATCCATATTACCTTGAAGTGCAACTTTATCGCCAATGCGCGCACGCGCTTCTTTAATGTCGATAGTCCAGTCTAAACCTACTGCGTCACAGCCTGTCGCCGCAATCGATTCTAGCCACATGCCACCGTTTTTGGTGAACAAGGTAACAGGTACTTTACGGCCTTCATTTTCACGGGTCAGCCCACTTACAATGCGCTCCATGTACTGAAGCGAGAATTCTTTGTAGTCACGAGGAGATAACACGCCACCCCAAGTATCAAATACCATGACTGACTGCGCGCCCGCAGCGATTTGAGCATTTAAATACTCAGTAACAGAATCAGCCAGTTTTGCTAGTAACGCATGAAGCGTTGCTGGCTCAGCAAATGCCATTTTCTTGATTTTGGTAAAGGCTTTACTTGAACCACCTTCAATCATGTAAGTCGCGAGTGTCCAAGGGCTTCCAGAAAAACCAATTAATGGCACTTCACCTTTAAGCTCACGGCGAATAGTACGAACGGCATTCATTACGTACTGTAATTCACCTTCTGGATCAGGAAGGCCTATTTTATCCACATCCGCTTTACACGTGATTGGATTTTTAAAGCGAGGGCCTTCACCTGTTTCAAAGTAAAGACCGAGGCCCATCGCATCTGGAATGGTCAAAATATCCGAAAAGAGAATTGCAGCGTCGAGAGGAAAACGACGTAAAGGTTGTAGCGTCACCTCACATGCAAGTTCTGCATTCTTGCACAACGACATAAAATCGCCTGCTACTGCACGAGTCGCTTTGTACTCTGGGAGGTAGCGCCCGGCTTGTCGCATCATCCATACAGGTGTGACATCAACCGGCTGCTTAAGTAACGCACGTAAGTAACGATCGTTCTTTAACGCGGGCTTATCAACACTGGGGAAATTTTGCGACATATAACTCACCTAAATTACTGAAGATATTTAAGCGCGAAAGTATACCAGTATTCTTAACTAAGGTGTGCTAAAACCTGTATTAAAAAATCAATGTTTTAACGACAAATCGGTGTAGTGTCGATTATTAAAGACAAACAATACTTGAACATTACTTTAAAAAGACGCTTGCACTTAAAGTGAGTGTTTGCTATTACTATAACCGTTAAAGAAAAGAAGCCCTACATGGGACCGTGCTAGACTTATTGAAACCCTGCCTCGGCAGGGTTTTTTATTTGTCGCCGATTAGAGACACCGTTTCAGCAATTAATTGTCCCGCAATAGACACTTTCGGTGGAATAGTCGGCAGCGCATCTATATCAAACCATTGCGCATCATCTATCTCGTTCTCCTGACAACGAATTTCCCCTTCGTCATACTCGGCAATAAACCCGACCATTAAGGAATGTGGAAATGGCCATGGCTGACTATTGTAATAGCGCAAGTTTTTAACCTTAACGCCAACTTCTTCGAAAACTTCTCTGTGGACCGCTTGCTCCAGACTTTCACCACTTTCTACAAAGCCAGCAAGAGTTGAATACATATTAGATTCTCGATGGCGAACGCCTTTGGCCAAAAGTATTTTTTCGCTGTCGTGTATAGAAACAATGATACAGGGAGACACTCTTGGATAACTGCGATGTTGGCAGCGGTGACAATGCATTGCCATTTCCCAATCTACGCGTTCAGTCTTGGCTCCACATTGCCCGCAAAATTGATGAGTACGCAAGAAATGGATGTATTGCCAGGCTCGCCCAATAACGGAAAAGGCTATATCGTATTCGGCAAAAAGAAGCTGTCTAAGCGATACCCGTTCCCAACCGGGTTCCTCAACATGCTCAGCGCCCAAATCAACGACGTATACGGGCAGGTCTCTATGCGCCGTCTCATTGAGCGGCGGAAGTTGATGAATTTCATCGACATAAGATGCTAAAAATGGAATATCACTCAGATAAGCAATGGGGATAGACTCAGACGATTCTTGTACTACAATTTTGCCGCGACTAAAAACTACCCACAGGGCTTGCTGAGCAGCTAGTTTCGCCTCATCCAACTTTATCATCATTGCACATCACTCCTGTTCTTTAATGCTTCATACTACACTAAATACTGAGCGTATAGATCGCCACCATACATTTTGAAACGAACTTTTTCGCGCAAAATTTGTGTCGCTAGTGCACAGTGTTATACTGAAACTTATTGTCGCTAAACGGGTAACACATCAAAATGTTGCAACAGTTAGAAAGCGTTAAATCAAAATGGGGCGGGAAAAGCCAGGTTATTGACCGCTGGTTAATGGACAGACAGGCACTGTTAGTTTCTTTCTGTGAACTAGCAGGTATTAACAAGCGAAGCGAGTGTTTACCTGACCCAGATGAAATAGACAACTTTTGCAGCGCATTACTCGATTATTTGTCGGTAGGACACTTTGAGGTTTTCGATATGTTGGTTGAAAACGACAATGAAGGCCTTGCACTACGAGATAAACTTTACCCCAGATTGACAAAAACCACTGACGCAGCACTCGCATTTAATGATACGTTTGCACAAGCAGTAACGCCCGAGCAGGCAGCTGAATTTGACTCAGCGCTAGCCAAGCTTGGTGAGACATTAGAAGAGCGTTTCTCCTTGGAAGATGAGTTAATAGCTCATGTACACACTAAAAAACGTGATCCAGAAGTGACGCTTTAATATAACAATGAAAGTCGAGTTTACGGTTATCATCAATGAACAAAACCACACTTATTCATAAGGCACGGGCTTATTGCGAGCAACGCGGCGCCAGATTCACACCGCTTAGAGAAAAGGTGTACGAAATTCTTGTTTCAAAGCACGGCCCTATGGGTGCTTATGAACTACTCGACTCACTGAAAGAAACAGAGTCTAGTGCCAAACCTGCGACAGTCTATCGCGCCCTTGATTTTCTTCTCGATTTTGGGTTTATTCACCGTTTAGAGTCTACCAATGCGTTTGTGGCCTGCTATCATTTTGGTTGTAACCACCCTGTTCAGTTTCTAATTTGTGACAGCTGTGGTGATGTTGCTGAAATTCAATCTGAAGGTCTTCAAGAGACCCTTGATAGCCAAGCAAAGCAACACGGATTCAAAGTATCGAAACAAACTATAGAGGCCCATGGATTATGTGCCGATTGTCAACAAACGGAAGATCACGCTGCCCAGGAGAGTGTACATGAATGCTGATTTTGTGAACCCGTTTATTGCTGGTCTTTTGAACGTGCTTGAAACCATGGCTCAAACTAAATTGACCCCTGGCAAGCCCAAGCGCAAACAAAGTGATATCGCCAAAGGCGATGTATCGGGGCTAATTGGCATGGTGGGCCCTGACGTTCGCGGCTCGATGTCTATTACTTTTGACGAGTCTTTGGCCCTGACCATAATGGAGAGAATGGTTGGAGAGCGCCCTGAGAAGCTTGATGCAGAAGTAGGCGACATGGTTGGCGAAGTTACCAACATGATTTGCGGTAACGCAAAACGAGACCTTGCTGAGCGGGGTTACGAGTTTGGAATGGCAACACCCATCGTTGTATCAGGAAAGCAACATACGATTAGTCACCAGGTTGATGGTGCTAAAATTATTCTTCCTTTCATGTGCGACGAAGGATTAGCGCATTTGGAAATCTGTTTTGACAAATAATTTCTGGCAGTCTGAAAAAATTACACTCGACAGCTACCCGAGAGGATTTCACCTGATAACACAGCAGGTGGAATCTGCAATACCCAGTATTCGTCATGTTGAAGTCGGCCTTTTGCACCTATGGCTTCAGCATACAAGCGCTAGTTTGACAATCAATGAAAATGCCGACCCTACAGTGAGGCATGATATGGAAGCGTTCTTCAACCATAGTGTAAAAGAAGAGCTTTCTTTTTTCAGGCATACTTATGAAGGTAAAGATGATATGCCTGCTCACTTAAAATCGAGTATACTAGGGTGTCAACTTACTATACCTGTCCAACAAGGCAAGCTTGCACTTGGCACGTGGCAGGGTATCATGCTCGGCGAACACCGAGATCATGGTGGAAGACGAACAATTATTGCCACATTACAAGGGATCGCAGCCTAACCCATATTATAAATGGCACAATTTGTGCTAGCGTTAAACGTTAAGCACAACACAAAATTATCAAAAATCGATAATCACTCAACGTTAAACAGGATGTGACTATGAAACAACACTTTAAAATGGCAGCGCTATCTCTTGCTGTAATTTCTTCGACTAATGCATTTGCACAAGACTCTTCTGAGCCAGAGTACAAAAACTGGTTTGGTTTGTCTGGCATGTATTACAACACTGACGACTCACGTCCGTTAGATCTAACTGACGGCGGCCTTTACGACGATGGTCGTGGCGTAGCTTTTGAATACGGTTTCCGTTTTACTCAAAGCTGGGCAGCTCGTGTTGAATTTACAGCCCTAGACCTTGATTATGCAGGCGGCGGTGATGAAAGCGGTGAAATGGTTGGTGTTGACGCACTATACTTCATGCCAAATGATGCATGGTTCGTTTTTGGTGGTGTTAAGCGTCAAGCAGTAGGCGAATCAACTACGCTTGGTAACATCGGTATCGGTAAACACTGGGACATCCACGAAGATGTTAAACTTGTTACTGAAATCGCCGCTTATCACGACTTCGGTGAAGATTACAATGACTACAGTGTTAAAGTTGGTATCGCGATCCCATTTGGTAAAGGCACTCCTGCCGCACCTAAAGACAGCGACAACGATGGCGTTGTAGACAGCAAAGACCAGTGCCCAATGACACCAGCGGGTGTTCGTGTTGACGCAAATGGTTGTAGCATCGATGATGATAACGATGGCGTTCTAAACAACGTTGACCAGTGTCCTAACACTCCAGCTGGCACTAAAGTAGATGCAACTGGCTGTGCAATTAAAGATTCGGACAACGACGGCGTTGTAGACAGCAAAGATATGTGCCCTGATACACCAGCTGGCGTAAAAGTTGATGCAAAAGGTTGTACAGTATTTGACGAAGAGACAGTAGAAATCACACTACGCGTTCTATTCGACAACGAAAGTGCTGTAGTTAAAATGCCAAAAGATCCAGAAATCTCTGAATTTGCTGAGTTCATGAAGCAGTATCCTTCAACAACTGCGGTAATTGAAGGTCACACTTCTGCACCAGGTAGTGAAGCTTACAACATGGACCTTTCTAAGCGTCGTGCTGCGAACTTCAAAGAAGTAATGGTAGACATGTACGGTATCGAAGGTTCTCGTTTAGAGACTATCGGTTACGGCGAAACTCAGCTTCTAGACAATGGTAAGAATGCTGAAGCACACCGTGTTAACCGTCGCATTTCAGTGACAGTTAAAGACACAGTGAAAGTAGCTGAAGAAAAGTAATTCAGTGTATATGAATTGAAAAAGGCGCCTTACGGCGCCTTTTTTGTGTCTGAAATACTTTAACTTGTTAACCCTTAAAATGTAGACCGTGGCCGCAGTCGAAGCCTTTAGTCGCTATAAGAGGGGCTAATATTCGTCGGCTATGGCAGGGCCTGCATAGTTGTCAAATCGTGAGAATTGGCCTTGGAACGTAAGTCGACAGGTACCAATTGGGCCGTTACGCTGTTTACCAATAATAATCTCTGCAATGCCCTTATACTCACTGTTTTCGTGATAAACCTCATCACGATAAATAAACATAATAAGGTCGGCATCCTGCTCGATTGAGCCAGACTCACGAAGGTCAGAGTTTACAGGACGTTTATCGGCGCGTTGTTCTAGCGTACGGTTAAGCTGTGAAAGGGCAACTACCGGCACTTCAAGCTCTTTAGCCAATGCTTTCAGTGAGCGAGAGATCTCTGCAATTTCCAATGTTCGGTTATCGCTAAGAGAAGGTACGCGCATCAACTGAAGATAATCCACCATGATGAGACTGATTCCACCTCGTTCGCGAGCGAGTTTTCTTGCGCGACTTCGCACGTCCATTGGTGTAAGGCCTGACGAATCATCAACAAACAAACAATCTTTGTCTTTGAGCATAGCCATGGTGTTGGAGATACGTGCCCAATCTTCATCATCCAGCTGCGCAGTACGAATTTTGGTTTGGTCAACGCGGCTTAATGACGCCAACATACGCATCATGATTTGTTCTGAGGGCATCTCAAGACTGAAAACAAGTACAGGTTTGTCTTCTGCCATCATGGCGTTTTCAATCAAGTTCATGGCGAAAGTAGTCTTACCCATCGATGGACGAGCCGCCACGATAATAAGGTCAGAGGGCTGCATACCACTGGTCATTTTGTCTAGGTCGGTAAAGCCGGTAGTAACACCGGTAACGTCTTTATTGGTTTTCACCAATTCTTCTAGACGGTCAATGGTCTTCCCTAAGATAGACTCGACATCGCGAGGACCTTCGTTTTCACCAGTTCTTCGTTCGGCAATTTCAAATACTTTACTTTCGGCCAGGTCAAGAATGTCTGCACTGTCACGGCCTTCGGGGTTGTACCCAACTTCCGCTATTTCATGCGCCACGCCAATAAGCTCTCGGGTTATCGCGCGCTCACTAATAATTTGCGCATAAGACACAACGTTCGCAGAACTTGGCGTGTTTTTGGCAAGTTCACCTAAGTAGGCAAAACCACCAGCATCTTCCAGTTCATCATGCTTTTCCAGCTCTTCTGATACTGTTATAAGATCTATTGGCTGGCTACTGTTTAGTAGTCGAGTGATAGCACGAAAGATAATTTGGTGTGAGCGATTGTAAAAATCGTTATCGGTAACAAGCTCCGCGACTTTGTCCCAGCTTTCAGGGTCAATAAGCATGCTGCCCAAAACAGATTGCTCAGCCTCAATGCTATGAGGTGGAACCTTCAATTTTTCAACATTCTTATCGTTTTTAGACGCAGACGCCACGAGTGAAACCTATTCCAATGCACAAAAGTCAGTTGGATATTATGCGCTTTTAACGTCCATCACTCAACAAAGGAAGTCGTCATTTTGTTGCGAAAGCGCAAAAAGACAACATCGTTTAAAGCGTTTTCTCCAGCTTTAAAAACGTACCGTCAACCAAGGTGTAGGCGCTGCCACCTTCCTGAAAAATGAGTGTAGAACCCATGATTGCTGAATTATCAAGGCACGACAAACTTACTTCAGTAATCTTGTCGTCGCTAAAGCCGAGCGATGATGGAGAGGCTTTAAAAGCAGCATAAAAATCTTGATTACTGATATTTTTCGTTGAATACACCGGTGACTCACAGAATGCCTGATCGAGTTTAGCCGAGTCTGAAGCATAGGTTACCGAGCGACCCAAGAACTTTTCTGACTCTATTGATGAGTGAGCTGAAACACCTACATTATAGGCCTTAGTCACCACCCAAGTACCTTCGTAATAAGCGGGTTCCTGAACAGCACAGCCTAGCGTAAATGCGCATATTCCAAACGCACCAATAATTAGACTATGAAATCGCCAAAACCTTTTGACGTGTCCAACAATACTCAATTTAACCTCCAATCAAAAAATAACAAACCATGTGATGATGTGGGTGAAGCGTGCAGGTCCGCTAACTTGTAACTAAGAGCCATTAAAACGCACTTTTGTTACTTACAAACGCTCAGCTACACATTTTTAGCGACCAAACAAAAAAAGCTGCGATCACTCGCAGCTTTTCATTAATCACCACATGTCTGATTAATAAATGTGGACTAAATTCATTTTTTCAACCTAAAGTTTCAATTGTGTTGCCTATAGCTTATTCACTTTTGGTCTATTTCAATTCGCCCGTGTACCGTAGAGATGTCTACATTTGCAGCCCCACCGTTGTGGATAAAGCGTAGCCAGCTACCTGGGCCATACTTAGGCTTTTGCGACTTTTCATCACTGATATTGTTTACAATGTTGCCGCCAGCGTGCGTCTCAATATCAAATTGTGCCGATACGCCATCTTGAAAGACAAATTCCATCGCACCGCCTACAGAATTCGCTTTTACGCTACCGTTCTTATTAAGACCTAAACTTGCGTAAGTCCTTCCATTAACCGTATTGATTTGCAGTACGTCTACCGCTTGAAGAGACACATCGATTCGACCGTTGACGGTTTCTACTGATACGTCTGGGCTATCGGAAGTGATGTCGAGCTTGCCATTAACTGACGCAAAGCTCACTGGCGTGTTTCCTGAGTGTGACGCTTCAATTTCGCCATTCACTGTTTCCGCCTCTAAACGGCCTCTCACATTCTCAAGCACGATATCGCCATTAACCGACTCAACTTCAACCCGCTCACCTATGTTTTTAAGGGTTACGTCGCCGTTTACCACCTCAACATCTACTGCTTTTGTTATACCTTCTGCAATAAGATCAGCATTGACCGCGGTATAGTGAAGGTCGCTTGCTGAAGGTATATAGATAACAAGGTCGTCGCCATCTTTACCTTTATTAAACCAGCTCTTTGAGTGGCGCTCGACTTCAACGTGTATAACCACGACATCTCCACGTCTTTCAAAGATAAACTCTTCAGTTTGATCGCCCAGTTCACCGGTGACACGAACCTGAGACTTATCCCAAACTCGGATATCTGCTTTTCCGTTGATGTGTTCAATGTCCACTTTCGGCGAAGACGATGTGTCGATGGTCTTATCTACTTTTTCTCCTGCAAACGCCGCAGTAGCGATACTTAGCAGCGCTGTAGTAAGTAATACCTTGGCCCCCAAAGGTGCCATGAACGTGTGCAAAAATGTACTTTTCGTATTTATATTCATCTTTAAACCCTTATTAAATTTGCTGCCACTTTGGCGCGTGCACTCGCTCAATTAAGGCAATCTGCTGTTGATATACGTGATGCAGCATTTTAATTAATGCTGAGTTGTCTGGATCGTCCTTTAATGCCGCTTTAATAACATCTGCAGCATCGTCCAATTCTTTTAATTGCTCTTGCCAATCTTCCGTTAGCGCCGTTGTACTTTCATAACTAGCAAGAAGACTATTCACTTGTTGTTGCTGCTGCATACTCATTGCGTCAATCAGGGCATAGCCATCGCTTCGACTTTCATCAGCTTTAAACGCAAAAGGAGCCGCGAACCACAATACAGTAACTAAACAAACGCTTGCGGCTATTGCCATCCACTGTTTTGATGTAACCGCAGATGATGAAGCGTCGTCTTGTGAAGCGTCGCCTTGCTGCGATGTTATGCCGAGTTCAATACCTCGCCACAAATCTCGTTCTGGCTGCTTCTCTTTTGATATCCCAGAAATATGCTGAGCAAGCTTGTCGTCAAAATTACTCATCATCGACTCCCATAAAATCTTTCAATAATTGCTTAGCACGGAAAAATTGTGCTTTGCTTGAGCCCACTGCCATGTTCAACATGCTGGCAATGTCTTCATGTCTGTAACCTTCAATTGCATGGAGGACAAAAACCATTCTGGCTCGCTCGGGTAAGCGAATAACTAATGCTTCTAAATCCACATCTGTGCTGTTTTCTTCAGCCGGCATCTCGTTAATGCCGCTGTTTTCCAAGTTAAACATGCGCTGCACCCACCCCTTCTGCTTGCGCATATAGGAGATGGTAATGTTTGCCGTAACACTGTGTAACCATGTGGAAAATTGGCTTTGCCCATCAAAATTACCCAATTTTTTCCATAGCTGAATAAAGACTTCTTGCGAAGCATCTTCTGCCATTCCCTTTTCACCTGTAAGCCGGTAACAAAGCGCGTAGACTCGCCCAATATGTTCATCGTAAAGGGACCGAAACGCCTGCTTATCGCCCTTTTTCGCTTTAGATATCAGCTCATTTTCGCTTTTATTACCAAACACCACATTGGCGTGTACAACACGTTGTTGTGTGTGTTCCATTCTTTTCTCTTTGTTATTTGTGGTGCTGATTAGCAAAATACCAATCCGCATAGATAATTGCCCACTCAGAAGGTGCTGGCAAGTTTACTAGCAAAGCGTGGGAATGCAGGAATGGCTGTTCCCTTTCAAATTCCCAGAATGCAGCTAGGAAGCTTGCCAGACCTTCCCGAAGGGCGAGTTTAAAATGTCCGTACTCTTTGCTGTGTCACCTTGGTGTAGAACCACTATACCTGCGGTAACACGCCGCGATTACGAACATTTTAACTCTCGCTGAGTGGGTAATTATCTATGCGGACTGGTATAAGCACTTGTTAGTGTTATAAGGTTAGTCGTACCCTATAGTAGAAAGGTTTAAATGCACAAAAATATTTTTTGGAGATGCCATGTCTACCTCATTTTCTGTTAACGCTCTGTTTGCTGGAAAACCTCAGCCGCTAGGCCCTCGTGGGGCACCAAGCAGTATTGTTAAAGCCCCCGTCGACGCGTTAACGGTGCATATGGACAGAACCGATGAAGACGAACAGGCCAACAAACGGCTTCACGGTGGACCGGAGAAAGTGCTGCATCAGTTCAACCCGACCAACTATCTGACATTAAGAAAGCATTTTCCTGAAGGCGACTTTTCGCTGGGCAGCATTGGCGAAAACATCAGTGTAGAGGGCATGGACGATGCTACCGTTTATATCGGCGATATATGGAAGTTCGGCGAGGTAGAACTGCAAGTAAGCGCACCCCGTGCCCCTTGCAATAAAATCTCGCAACGCTTCGAAGTGCCCAATTTAGATAGATTTGTCGGAGAACGAGGTATCACTGGCTGGTATTACCGGGTTATTAAAACCGGAACCATCAGTGTTGGCGACGAAGTAACACTACTGCACCGTGAGGACGATACCGTTAACGTTCACACCCTAATGCAATGCGCCCATACCAAAGCAGACAAATCCTTGGCACAAAAGCTAGCGAAACTTGAGGCGCTTGATGACGAATGGCGCGAAAAATGCCAAAAAATTGCGGATAAGATTGCGGATAAATAGGCCATTTATCCGTAACTTAAATTAAAAAGACGCCTGCTCACCTTCATTCAAAATAACCCAAGGCATTGCAGGGTTTAGCTGCTTCTTCATTTTCATAAGACGAAATAGCGCAGAATGTGACGTCTTGTCACCCATCATCCAGCTGGCATTTCCATAGCCCCAAGGCACTACGGCTTTACAGCCTAGGTCTTGGGCCGCAACAATGGCATCTTCTGGCGTAGTATGTACCTTGCGATACCATTTAGGTGAGGTTTCGCTGAAATAAGACGCTATAGGTAACAGGCAAACATCTATTTCACCAAAGCGCGCTTTAATATCCTTGAAGTGCGGTGAATATCCCGTATCCCCCGCAAAGAACAATGTTTTGCCTTCACTCTCAAATACCCAACCACCCCACAGTGTCGCATTGTCGTCCTCGTACAAATAAGGCACCCAAATTCGGTTACTGAAATGATGGGCCGGCACGAAGTGAATAGAGGTTTTGCCTACGTTTTTGCTGGTATACCACGCCATTTCTTTAATGGTGTAGCCTCTATTAGGGAAGTGCTCTGCGAAACCTAACGGAACAAGATATTCGGGCTTTGTGCCTAATTCGGCAATATCGGCTTTATTGAAATGATCATAGTGAATATGGGAATAAACCACAGCATCGGTTTGTGCGAGTTTGTCTTCACCTACCTCAGCGGGTTCGTTGCGGCTGAACCCCTCCGCCAATCGAAAAGCCCAATTGACGGGCCAATCAAACTGCCCAAACACAGGGTCAATAAGTATTTGCTCACCACTTGCGGTGTTAAGTAAAAAACTTGCGTGCCCTAACCAGGTGACATTAAAGCCGGTGTTCGAGTTCACTGTCGGGTTGTTGCCAACGAACTGACAATTTTGCATGTCACTTTCACATTCAATATCGGCAGACGCTGGGTAGCAATCATTAGTGCACGTGACGGGATATGCTTTAAAACCGTCGTAAATATTGCTGAATCTGTCCTCATACCCAGGCTCATTGGTGTGCTTGATTACAGCATTTTCACCTTCTATCTGAGTAACATGATTAGAGCTGGCGCAACCAGTCACGACACTTCCTGCTACTACTAGCGACGCCGACAACGTCGTTAACTTCTTTAAACTCATTACCATTTTTAAGATCGTGTCCTTGTAGCTCCAACCTAGGAGGCAAAGCGCTTAGTTGACTGCTGCGTCTATGCTTTATTTACTCAATTGTGCAGACATCAAGAGAACCGCAGTTTAGCGCAAGCACTAAGATAGCGGTTAACCGTTATTGTAAAGCGAGAAACCATCAGCACCACAGTAAATTTGTAACAATATAAAAGCGCGCATTAGCGGCCGCCTTCATCGTCACAAACCGATTAGTTCCAAATGATAACTATTATTAATAGTATGTTTAAAATTCTTTCCTGAAGCCATTATGCGTAAAACCCGAATACTCATTGTTGAAGATGACGCGACGTTAAGTGAACAAATCACACAGCTGTTGCAGTCTCGAGGATTTGACACTCGCCACGAAAGTGACGGTAATGCTGGATTACAAGCTGTGCTTGAGGAGAACTTTGACCTTGTGTTACTCGACATACGCCTTCCCTCTTTAAACGGCTTGTCGCTGTTAAACCAATTAAGGCAAATAAAGCAAACCCCGGTGATGATGATCACCGCGTCAGGTGCCGAGCAAGAAAGGATTGAAGGCTACCGTAAGGGCGCAGATGACTACTTACCCAAGCCCTTCAATTTTACTGAAATGATGCTTCGCATCGACGCACTGTTGCGACGCAGCAAAACACTAAACGACTCAGGCACGCAAAAGTCGGAAATCATTGTTGATGTGCTTTATTTAAATCGCATTCAGCAAGTTACCAAATACCACTCAAGACTACTCGAATTCACGCCAATACAATTTAAGCTTCTTTGGATGTTAGTAGATAACAAAGGGGAAACGTTGAGCAAAGCATTTCTTTATCACAGTGTGCTTAACAAACCCTTTTCGAGGTACGACCGAAGCTTAGATATGCATTTGTCTAGAGTACGCAAAAAGCTCGTTGAGACTGGCATGCCCCCTGAACGCCTTGCCACTGTCCACGGCCAAGGATATCGCTTTTCGTGAAAAATAAACTGCTATGGCGACTGTGCGCATTTATTGCCGTTGGTACTGTTCTGTTATTTTGGGCCATCGCGTGGCTTACCAATCATACCGAGACCAGCATGAGTTTTATCGATAAAGCTCATCAAGAAACTCTTTATTCCTATGGTCAAGAAGCGGAGAAAATCTACCTGGAGGATGGAGAACAAGCGTTAGCTGCTTTTTTGCAAGAAGTGAAGACAAAGGAGGACACGTGGCTTGCCGTAGTTCACTCTCAAATGACCACATTCGCTGACACCCAAATGTTAGATGAGTTTGTTGACCGATTTCAAATAGGCCGCAGCCCCGAATGGAAAATACATTTGTACTTTTCAGAGAACCCTGTGATGGAAGTCCCCTTCGTCGATGACAACACGCACTTTTTAATTCAACTTCCACAGCGTATGCGCCCAGGTTCGTTATTGCTCGCCACACGCTTAACGCTTCAAATTGCATTACCTCTAGTGATATTAAGTCTGTTGAGTTTTATGCTGTATCGACACCTAATGACGCCACTTAAGCAATTAGAAAATGCCACAAAAGATTTCGCAAATGGCAATTTAGAAGCCCGTGCAATGGCTGCAATGCCCAAGCGAAATGACGAACTTACTGGGCTTGCCCAAACGTTCGACAAGATGGCCCAAAGAACCAGCAGTCTCATTTATAATCAAAGAAGTTTGCTTGCTGATCTCTCTCACGAGCTTCGCACGCCTCTTGCCCGCATTGATATGGCAATAGACTTTGTAGAGCAAGACATTAATCGTGAACAAGCACTTTCACGCCTGCGTTATGAAGCGAGCACGATGAGAGAGCTTGTTGAAGATACCCTAACCTTTGCATGGCTAAATACAGAATCGCCACAATTGAACAGCGATGACTTTGACTTGGTAGAACTTATCAATGTTATTTGTGAAGATGCGCGGTTTGAATACCCTGATAGAACCTTGCATGTCGACACACCTGAATGCGCGAATATTGAAAAGAGCAGCCAGCTTGCTTTGGGGCAGGCGTTAGAAAATATTATTCGTAATGCTTTGCGTCATACCCCTGAGCAAAGCAAAGTGAGTTTAACGCTGACCAGCGATAATAATAACTATGTTATCACGGTTACAGACGAAGGCACCGGCGTCCCTGAATCAATGCTAGACGCCATATTCGAACCTTTTTTCAGGGTAGACAAGGCACGGGCAGCCAAAAACTACGTACATGCCGCAAAGCGCTCTGGCTTTGGTCTTGGGCTTGCACTGGCGAAACGTCAAATTGCCGCTGTGGGCGGCGACATATCAGCGATAAATCGCGCTGCACTAATCAAAGACAACGCATTACATAGAGACGCTAGTGCTACAAAGCAAACAGGGCTAGTCGTTACCATTACCCTGCCTAAGTCTTTTAATGCTGCTTTCGCAAATTGAGAAGTCTCTGCACACCAAGTAGTGTGCCAGTATAAACTAAGATACAGCAAAGCAAGCTTACCAGCCCTGCAATGGTCTGCCCTATAAAGCCAAAGTATTCTCCCGTGTGCAAAAAGCGGGAAGTACCCCAAGCCTGACTCCCTTTGGGCCAATCGGTTTTGTAAAGTGTCCTAGTGATGTCACCGGTTCCCGTGTCGAAATACAGTGAATACGCTAACTCTTGCCGGTGCCCTATACTTTTATCGATATAAAACCGTGCAACACCCTCACTTTTGCCAATTTCCATCCACATGGAATACCAATCCTGATAGCCATTTTCATTGGCGTGTTGCTGAGCTTTGGTAAATAGCGTGTCGTAACTAACAACGTCGGCGTCTAGCGTCTCAGGCATAGCTTTCTTTTCGCGAGTAGGGACTTGTTCACCGTACATTCCATACAATGCTTTGTTTGCCCACTCAAAATAAAACAGGGTAGCCGTTAGTCCAATCACAACTAAAAAAGGCAGTGACCACATACCAAAAACAAAATGCCAATGTCGGCGACGGTGCTGTTTATTAGTGTACTTTTGCCGTAACCACATTTGCTGCTTTAAGGATTTTTTCGATATGTGTTTGGGCAACCATATGATGACTCCCGATAACAGCAAAAAAATAAAAATAAGATTGCTATAAGCCGTTATGGTTTTGCCAATTAATTGGTAATCCCCTTCCATTAAAAGATATCGATGCAGGTCAGTTATGACATGAAATGCTTCTTCAACGACCCCTTCTCCTTCTCTTAATATATCTCCGGTATAGGGGTGAATAAGATAGCTGTGTTCGCCGGCCCATGCGGGAATTGCCGCTCCCTCGCTATTGACCCATCGAACAAAAATATGCGCTTCGTTAGGATGCTTTTCACGAAGTATTGATACAACCCGCTCAGTCGAGATTACCGACTTTTCGATATCAATCGTTTGTGCATAAGCCATTTCACTTAGCTCTTTGAACTGGCGCTCGTAAGTGAGTAATACACCGGTAAAAGCCATAATGAAAACGACAATGCTGGCCAATAAGCCAGCAAAGAGGTGGGCCCAAAAGACCCACCTTTTAAACGTGGAAAAGTTCATCTAAAGGCGTTGCTTAGAAATCGTAAGTCACAGACAAACGAATATCTCGTCCAGCTTCTTGCGGACCAATAACGCTTGGGAATACTTCGCTGTAGTCACCCACACTTGAATGGTCGATATACGCTTCATCAAACAAGTTCGTTACCGCCAGATTTAAGCGAAGGTCGTTTGTGACTTCCCACTCGCCATAAATATCCACTAGGGTATAGTCTGCTTTGTTAAGTGAATAAAGCGAGTCGGTCCAACCGTTTTCCAAGGCCTGATGTAGTGTATCTATGTTGATGTCGTCAACCATAGTGATGTTAAAGCCAACGCTAATGTCTGCAGTAACGGTGTAATCTGCACCAAGTACCCACGTATCACCGCGACTATTGCCTAAGCCAACAAACTCGTATCCGTTAATATCGATGCTGTTATAGGGTACGCTGTACAGATCTTCACGAGGCATCAATTCAACATCTACGCTTGAAAACCCAAAGTACACGTCAACAGAGTCCCAGCGATACGCAAGGTTAAACTCTACGCCAGATGATTCTAGGTCGCCGATATTATTAAATACCGAGTTTCCTTGATAACCGCTAAATAGCACATCATCAATAGTAGATTCATAGGCGCTAAGGCGCGCATTAAGGTTATTCGCGCTGTATTCGATTGACGCTTCAATATTGGTGACAGTTTCAGGCACCACGTCACTGGCTACAACGGGAACGTCCTCACCATCATATAAGTATTCGTCAAGCGTGAAACCATCACCAATTTGCTTACCGCGCGCCGCTTCTGCGTAACCAAGACCAAGGGTCCAAGCTTCGGTAAGCTGATACTCAAGACCGACGTTAAAGCTAAGTTCATTGTCGTCTAGTCCAGATGGCTCATCGGTAACGGGTGTGCCGTAATAGTCATCGATCAAGATTTGTTGCTGAAAATCAAAGTCGTCATAACGAACACCGTAGCTCAACAACAACTCTGGTGTGATATTGCTATGAGCTTGCGCGTAAATACCCATTACGCTGCCTTCTTCTGCGTTCTGCACAGGACCTACGCCAGGACCACTTTCTACCTCATCTTTACGATAGTCGATACCGTAGGTGAATACGTGGTTTGAAATGTCGGTGGTGTTTCTAATATCAAAACCATAGGTATCGATATCAGACAAGAAATCGAAACGGCCGCCGCGGAACGATGATGAAGTTTGGTATGCAGTGGCCTCTAAGAAAACCAATGCGCTGTGGTCAAAGCGGTAGTTCGCTACGTAGGTATCACGCTCTGCTTCACTAGGATAAAGTGGAGCACCTTCTAGTACTACCCAGTTAGGTCTTGCCGAAAACTCACCCTCTTCATCGCGTTGCTCTGCACTTATTGAAAGGTATTGATTATCCGCAATGTAACCACTGGCTTTAAGGAACATGAGATCTTGATCTGCGGCAGTACCCAGCACTTCGTTGCCGTCGCCGTCTTCAAAGTTATCTCTGTCAACCGTGCTGTAATAACCTAGCAAGCCCCATGAATCACTTAGCTTTCCATAAAGGCTGCCGCTATATCGGGTGCCTTCGTTTGAGAAATAACTCGCTTTTACTCGACCACCAAATTGTTCGTCGCCTCTCAATAAATCTTGTGCATCTTTGGTTTTAAAGCGGATTGAACCACCAATGGCACCTGGGCCACTGGTTGCTTCACCTGCACCAGCCTGCACATCGATTTGCTTCAAAAGATCGGGATCTAGCGTTACGCGGCCAATGTGGTGAAATAGGGTTGAGGTTTGTTGCGCGCCATCTACGGTTACATTCAGGTAGGCATCTTCTAGTCCACGGATAAAGATTTTCTGCGCGACACCTACTGATCCGCCAACGCTGACCGACGGAGACTCTCTAAAAACATCAGCTAAATCGTTTGCCTGAAACTGCTCAATATCCTCGGCAGTAATGCTCAAGTTAGTTGCTGCGCCTACCACAGCAACTCGCTCTATAGACTTGGTTTCTTCATTCTGGTTTTCTAGGGATTGCGCAAATACTACCGGACTGGATAGCGTGCATACTGCACTGGCTAAAACTAACTTTTTCAAGGATGTCTCCATTTGATAATCAACAATTACAAATAAGAAACATTCTCATTAACTTTAGTCTAAATGGATAGCACTTTTACATTTGTTACAATTCTCTCAGTTCTTCGCTGTCAAAGACTCACGCTCATTGTTGTAACGTACTTTCTGGCCTGCACGCAGACGTTCAGCTCCTCTCACCACAACCGAGCGCTTTGGGTTCACATCGCCAAACACTTCAATTCTATCGCCCATCCCCACCCCGGTTGTCACCTTAACTTGCTCCGCTTCATTATTTTCATTGAGCTGATAGATAAAGGTGCCCGACTTTCTTAGTACCAGTGCATCGCGGGGTATAGTGACACCATCATGAGTATCGCTGCTAGGCAGCGCCACGCGCACTGCACTGCCTATAGGAAAGTCACCGGGGTTGATGGCAATTCGTAGCTCCATCATGCGCGATGTACTGTTGCCTACCGGTACAATGGCACGAATAGATTCTTCTACTTGGTTCACGTTATTGTGAACGCTAACGCTCATGCCGTTAGCAATATAGGGTAATACGTTGAGCGGTGCGCGCACCTGAACTTCAACGCTATCAGGGTTTACCACGCGAAGCAGGGTTTGCCCTACCCCAGTGTATTCGCCCGGCGACTGCAGCCTTTCAACCACCAAAGCCGTAAAGGGAGCACGAATACTGCTTTGTGCTATCTGATATTCGGTGAATTCTAAATCCAATTTGGCTTGCGCTAACTCCTGCTTAGCATTCTCTAAGTCTGCTTCCACTTCCTCTAACTCGCCTCTGGACGTGTTTTGACTGGCCTGAAGGTTTTTGTACCTCCCGAGTCGTTTGGTAAACAGTTCAACCTGCGACTGCCATCTGGCAATATTTGAGGCATTTTGATTGCGGGTAATGCTTAAGCGAGTATCGTCGACTTTAACTAAAGGCTCCCCCGCTTTCACCACATCACCTACATCTGCCATCCAAGTGATGCGACCGTCTACCTCAGAAGCAAGGTTTGCATCGATAACGCTTAGTACCGTTCCAGGAACCCAGGTTAGTTGTGAAATCGCTTGCTCTCTGGCTTCATCTATTTGAACCAGCACCGGCGGTGGTTGATTGCTATCCTGTGCGTGTGCGCTCAACGATACACTGCTTGCAAATAAGGCAAACACACTAAGGGCGAGAGTTGAAGTCATTGCTTTCATGGTTGTCTTTTCCTTACACATGATCGTTGTATTTATTTTGTTTTACGGTGGATGAGGTAGTCGGCGAAGCGCCAGCGCTCTCTATGCGCTCGGCCAGGGGTTTGAGTATATTTACAGGTGACGTTGAAGTCGTCATACGCAGCAAGGTAGGCAGTAATAGCAAGGTGAATATGGTACTCACCGTCATTCCTCCCACAATAACAGCAGCAAGACCTCGGTAAATAACGCTGCCTGCACCTGGTAGCAACAGCAGGGGCAGCATGCCAAAGATTGAAGTCAGCGTGCTCATAAAGATAGGCCGTAAACGTAGTTTGATGGCTTGTTCTACCGCGTCATCACGGGTCAGCCCTTCTTGCTCTCCTATACGAGTCTGATGCACAAGTAAAATAGCATTGTTCACCACGAGCCCTAGCAAAATTATAAAGCCAATCATGGTTAACAGGTCCATGGGCTGGAAGGTAAAGATGTTCATGATACGAATAGCGATAACCCCGCCCACCGTGGCTAACGGAATAGAAAGTACTACCAGCACGCTGTCTTTTAACGATTTAAACAACCCCGCCATTAACAGCAGTAGCAACACCATGGCAAAAAGAAAGTTATCAGCCATCGAGGCAATAGCGCCTTTTAAGCTATCCGCGCTACCACCATAATTGATAGCGCCATCGGTAGGCATCATGGCCATAATGGCGGGCTCAACCTCAGAGGTAATCACTTTCATGGCTTCTTCTAAACTCATACCCTCTGGCGGATTTACGTTTAGCGTAAGGGTTCTTCGACCATCAATGCGCTGAATACGACTCGGACCTACGGCTCTTTCAATACCTACCAGTTCGCCTAATTGCACCACCTCGCCTGATGGTGTCATGACTGGCGTACTGTTTAAGTCTTCGGGTGTGAACCAAGGTGCTGAGCGAAAGATAATATTCATGCGTTTGGTGCCATCGAAGTACTCCCCCACATACATACCATCACCCATGGCACGTACCAGGTTCCCCATACTGCCGCGATTTAGCCCGACTTCCATCATTCGGCTGTCATTAGGGTAAAAGCGAAGCTCTGGTTCAGCTTGCTCTAGTGGAGGATTCGAACGCGCATTAGCGTTAGGGAAAACTTCTCTCAATTTATCTAAACCTGCTTGCGCAGCGATGCCGAGCATGGCTTGGTCGGTACCTTGAAGATGAATGTCGATTGAGCGACCGTTTCCAAAGCCGCCGAACAAATTGCCCTGTTGTGAAAAGGTCTGTGTATCCGGCAAATCCTTTAAAATTTCATCGCGAACAATGGCTTCTAACTCTTTGACCTTAGACTGATCTTTAGCGCGCACACCCAAATTTCCGCCATTTGGCCATGTGATAATGTAGTAGTTTTTCAGCGCTGGCTGCTTTTCTCCGTCCATATAGGGCTGCAGTCGCTCAACGATAATTGGCATCACTTCTTCACTAATAAAGTTTTCACTGGCACCCGCAGGCAAACTTAAGAAGGCGTCAACGGCATCGCGTTTTACGGGCGGCAAATAATCCATGGAAGGCATAAGCAAAACACTACCTGTAATAGGCACGCCCATGAGTGTTATGACTAATACAAGGCGGCGAAGCGGCGTACTTGATAGCGACATAATAGCGCGGGTTATCTTAGCCCATACCCGCTGTAAGCTATCAGCTGGCATGTTGCCATTAAGGTATTTAGCGGCAACGACGGGCAATACCGTTACCGCAACCACTAGCGACATACACACTGCAATGGCAATGGTAAGAGCGAGGTCAGCAAACAATTGCCCTTCAACATCTTCCAAAAACATGACGGGAATAAAAATAGCAACGGTGGTGGCTGTTGACGCCATGAGGGCACCAAACACTTCTTTCGTTCCCCGATGGGCACAATCCTCCATGTGCGTTTGTGAATTTGGGTCTTTATTTTCGATTTCGGCTTCGGCGCTCTTGCGCGTTCTTACAATGTTTTCCAGCACGACAATAGCGGCATCTAGCACCATACCTACCGCGAAGGCGAGTCCTGCCAGTGAAATGATATTGAGCGAGCGACCGGTAAGTTGAAGCACCACAAAAGTGCTAAGTAGTGAGATAGGAATGGCCAATGCCACAATGAGCGTTGCCCGCAGCTGGCGCATAAAGAGCCAAAGCACGGCAATGGCAAGCAGCACGCCTATAAATAAATTGCTGGTAACTAGCTGCACCGCTCTATAGATAAACACTGAGGCATCGAAGCTTTGCGCCATTACTAACTGTTCAGGGGCCAAGTCCTGTTCGTTTATTTGTGCAACTTTTGCTTTTACGGCTTCTAAGGTAGCTAAAACATTGGCGTTGTTTTGTCTGTCTACGCGAATAGATATAGCCGGATTGCCGTTTTGTACACTGTAGTTTGCACCGTCAGCGCGGGTGATTTTAATTTCGGCAATGTCATTTAGCGTGATAGGGCTGCCGTCTCGCCATTCGAGGATCATTTCACCCATTTGCGTAGGCTCGTAGCGACCTTCAAAACGCAGGGTATAGCGTCTTCTGCCCACATCGACAAAGCCACCTGAAATATCATTCGCACGCCCCAACTCGTTGGCAACTGCCGTTAGGTCAATGCCTAACTGCGCCGCTTTAAACGGGTCGAAAACAATTTGAAACTCCTCAACGCCGCCAACCCCGCTTTCCATACGCGCCCTTGCAACGCCCGGGATAGATTCAAGCTGAGGTTTAATGACATCGGTAAAAAAGGTTACATAGGTATTAATTTCGTTTGGATTGCCCGGAAGGCGCTGAAGAAAAAAGTAGGTCAAAGCGGGGGCGTCTCCCCCACTTCCAGCAAGCATAATATTAGGAGACAAGGCATCGCGAGGTAGTGGCGGTACGCGATTCATGCGGCTAATCACTTCAATGAGCGTTTTCTGCATGTCCGTATCTAAACCAAACTCTAGATTAATCCACGCATTACCTTGGTTTGCCCATGCATTCATCGACTCAAGGCCAGGGATCCCTTGCAGCACTTCCTCTTGAGGTTCAATGATCTCCGACTCAATTTCTTGGGGCGAAGCAGCGCGCCACGAGGTCTGGATGTTAATATTCGGTCTTTCAATGTCAGGAAACAGCTGTACCGGTAAATTAAACAGGCTATATAGCCCTAAAAATACCAGTAGCGTTATTCCGATACCTACCCCAGTCGCGTTTTTTATTGCTTGCTTAGTGATGTCCATAATATGGCACTTATGCTTTTTATTGTTTGGTTTACTATAGGTCGCAGGAATGACAGAAAAAGTTTAAAGCCATGACACTAAGAATTTCAGCGATTATTAACATTTTGTTTAAATACCGTTTAAAAAACGTTATTTATCGCAGATGAGTGGACCTCAAAAATACGCCATTTGTCGGCGCTGGACATATTTGCTTACACCCATCGTTAATTAGGCGTCGCGACGTGGAGTGAGGGTAGGGATATTTTAAACTCGCCCTTCGGGAAGGTCTGGCAAGCTTCACTCTGGGAATTTGAAAAGCAACGGCCATTCCTGCATTCCCACGCTTTGTTAGGAAACTTGCCAGCGCCTTCTGGGTGGGCAATCATCTATGCGGATTGGTATTGGTCTTTAAGTATCGAACAAAAATTTAGAGCAAAAAAAAGCCGCTCTAGGAGCGGCTTTTTTCAAATACGTCAGCGATTACGCTTCAGCAATGATGATCACTTTGATTGAAGTGATAACGTCAGAGTGAAGTTGTAAGTCGATGTCATACTCACCAGTCTCACGAAGAGTACCAGTAGGTAGTTTAACTTCTGCTTTTTGTACTTCAACGCCAGCTGCAGTGATTGCATCAGCGATGTCACGAGTACCAACAGAGCCAAATAGTTTACCTTCGTCACCAGCAGGAGCTGCGATTGTAACTTCAGCAAGCTCAGCAACTTTTTCAGCGCGTGCGTTAGCAGCAGCTAGTTGCTCAGCAATTTTCGCTTCAAGTTCAGCACGACGTGCTTCGAACTTTTCAACGTTGTCTTTAGTTGCAGGAACCGCTTTACCCTGTGGGAAAAGGAAGTTACGAGCGTAACCAGACTTAACAGTCACTTGGTCGCCCAGGCCGCCAAGGTTGGCGATTTTATCTAGTAGGATGATATTCATCTTAGCTAACCCTTATATTCGCCAAATTACTTGTGTGAATCAGTGTACGGAAGCAACGCAAGGAAACGTGCGCGCTTGATCGCAGAAGACAGCTGACGCTGATATTTTGCGCTTGTACCAGTAATACGGCTAGGGACAATTTTACCGCTCTCAGTGATGTAGTTCTTCAGAGTAGCGATATCTTTGTAATCAATCTCAGTCACACCTTCTGCAGTGAAACGGCAGAACTTACGACGTCTGAAAAAACGAGCCATGGGTGATCTCCTTAAGCGTTGTCTTCAGTGGTTTCAGTTTTCTTTTCCGCGCGATCTTGGCGAGGAGCAGAATCGTCACGACGCTCACGACGAGGCTCTTCTTTCATCATTGGAGAAGGCTCAGTCACAGCAGTCTTAGTGCGCATAACCATGTTACGTAGGATCACGTCGTTGAAACGGAAAGCATTTTCCAATTCATCAACAGCTTCTGCAGACGCTTCAGCATTGATTAGTACGTAGTGGGCTTTGTGCAGCTTTTCAATTGGGTAAGCCAGTTGACGACGGCCCCAATCTTCTAAACGATGAATCTGACCACCGTCTTGCTTTAGGATTGTGGTATAACGCTCGATCATACCAGGTACTTGTTCACTCTGATCAGGGTGAACCATAAATACGATTTCGTAATGACGCATTATAGCTCCTTACGGTTGTAGCCTCGACAGTACAGCCGACTGTATGGAGACAAGGAACGAATTGGGATGGCTGTAAGGGCGCGCATTATACGCAGCAGTTACTAATTGCACAAGCATTAATCACCTTTAGAACAATCATTTGCCCTTTCCCCAAACACTACGCTCAGACATTTAATCAAAATACTGTTTATTTATACAGTAAAATACTGTACAGTTTTTGTGTCTTTAACAAACAGGGGACCTACCATGGCCATTACCACACAGTATGTTGTTACGCACAAAGGGGTAGAAAAATTGGTAACTACCGACAAAAAAGAAGCCGATCAGTATGACAAAATGCTCGATGCAGCGGATAACCTTGCTGACTACATTTATGCGAAGGGCATTAAGCTAGACGATAGCGTAGTGGAAGAACTCACCATTATGCTGTCTAAAAACAAAGATAAAATCAGTAAGATTTTCAAAGGCGCTACCGCAGAAAGCGTATTAGAAGATGAAAGCGCAGAAGTGGTAAAGCTACAAGCTAACGGCTGATAATTTAGGCGCGCCTTTCTTTTGCGTCGTTATGATGAGCAATTAATAAGAGCAATTGCCGCTTTAGGCTGATGAGATCTGATAGCATAGCTATACGAAAAAATGTTATTTGATAACATTACCTCAACGCGGCAATGTGTTTTCTCTGGTTTTTAACTGGGTGAACAGACGTGTCGCTTTTGCTAATGTGAACATAAGACGTAAATACAGGTCGGGCTTAGCGTGAATACCATCAATAAAAACAATAGCACTCACTCCCAGCGCAATGCAGTAGTTGAAGGCCGCAGTGCAGTGACTGAAGAGCGCAACAAAGCGATTGAAGTTAGCAATTTACAGTTTTCGTACACCAAAGAAAGCCCCCCCATCATTGACATTAAAGCGTGGCAAGTTTCGCAAGGTGAGCACGTTTTTCTCTCAGGGCCTTCGGGTAGCGGAAAGAGCACATTGCTCAATTTGCTGTGCGGAACATTAACTCCAACTCAGGGCGACATTGCCTTATTAGCGCAGCCTTTCTCCACATTATCGAACCGACAGCGGGACAAGTTTAGAGCACGCAATATCGGCGTTGTTTTTCAACAATTTAATCTTATTCCCTACCTTTCTGTGGCACAGAACATTAATGCGGCGGTGTATTTTGCAAGTACAAACGTCAGCAAGACAGCATCAGACGCAAAGCTTCGTCATTTACTGGACAAGCTACAGCTGCCTTCTCACGTGCTGCATGCGAAAGCTGACGCATTGAGTATTGGTCAGCAGCAGCGCGTTGCCATTGCCAGAGCACTGATTAACGACCCACAATTATTAATTGTCGATGAACCTACCTCTGCCCTAGATACCGATGCCAGAGATAGTTTTATGTCGCTGCTAAAAGACGTTGCAGGTGAAAGCACCATGATTTTTGTTAGTCACGATAAAGCCATGGAGAGTTATTTCGACCGCCACTGCAGCATGAGTGAATTAAGCCCAAGTACAAACCACATAAAAACGCGAGGCGATGAGGCCACAAAAGCACAGGAGCGTGCGTAATGCTAAGTACCATTGCTATTGAAAGCTTAAAGCGCAGGAAAACAACGGCAATCCTCACACTTTTAAGCATTACCATCAGCATTAGTTTACTTTTGTGCGTGGACGTTATTCGCACCCAAGTTAAAACCAGTTTTACGCGCACCGTTTCTGGTGTAGATCTTATTGTTGGCGCACCAAGTGGACAGCTTAATTTACTCCTGTCATCAGTGTTTAATATAGGCACTCCCACCAAAGGTATTGAATATAAAAGTATTGCGGCGCTTCAATCTAACAAGCAGGTATCGTGGCTTATCCCACTATCTTTGGGTGATACCCACAGAGGTTTTAGAGTAGTAGGTACGACCAACAGCTTTTTCGACCACTTTAAATACGGTGATATGCAATCACTTGAAATGGCAGCAGGCTCGACATTTACGCAGCCACTGTCTACCGTTATTGGCGCAGATATCGCCAAATCATTGGGGTACAAGGTAGGGGATAAGATTATTATTTCCCATGGTCTGGGTAGCGTATCGTTCAACAACCATGATGATCACCCTTTCACTATCTCAGGCATAGTTAAGAAAACCGGTACGCCCGTAGATAAAGCCGTATACGTTACCCTACAGGGACTTGAAGAAGCCCACACAGGACCTAAACATTCGCCCACCTCAATGTTAGGCCGTAAATCTGCTGACAAGGCGAACGAGCATGAGCATGAGCATGAGCATGACGAGCATACAAAAGAATATGCAGTTTACAATAGCGAAGCGTTTACGCCTGAGTCAGTATCAGTGGTGATGCTGGGGCTTAAACATCGGGTAACTGCACTGCAGCTTCAGTATCAAATTAATCAAAGTAAAAAAGAGCCGCTAATGGCTATTCTACCGGGCATGGCACTCGCAGAACTTTGGCAAATTATGGGAAATGTTGAATCGCTATTGCTTGGCCTTTCCGGTCTTATCGTCATCTGCGCGCTTATTGGGCTTGCGACTATACTGCTAGCAACGATGAGGGAGCGTTATCAAGAAATCGCCGTTTTACGAACTATAGGCGCAGGACCGTTTACCTTACTGCTACTCATACAGATTGAAGCGATGCTGCTTACGATTGTGAGTGCCGCACTGAGTTTAGGCTTGGTAGCTGGGCTTATGAGCGCACTAAAACCTTGGTTAAGCAGTACCTATGGGTTGTTTTTAAGCAGCCCGCTGTTTGGACAAAGCAGTGTTATTATCATTTTACTGATACTGGGGTGCACATACTTGGTTTCACTATTCCCCGCTGTGGCGGCCTACAGACGCGGCCTACACGCGGGACTAAACGCGAACTCATAAATACCCATGCCTACAGCGTTGTTTCGGGTTTTGTCAGCTTCTATTTAGCCCCACATCTGTGCGCAAATAGGCAATAGGTCTTTTAATGGAGCGAGCTTAAGCGAGCTGGAGTGAGTATTACTCTCCTACTCACTTATCTGTACTGAAACGCAATATTAGCTCGTGAACCTGATTAACCGTTGCGCGCAAATCGTGACTTGCTGCAAGCGATGCTTCAGATGAACGCTGGGTTTCAGACGCGCCGTCAGCGACTTCTACTAACTGCTGGTTAATATGCTCTGCCACCGTGCTTTGTTCTTCTACCGCTGAAGACATCTCTACCGTGGCATCAGCGATACCTTTCACTGCATTGTTAATTTCAAACAATGCACCTCGGGTTTCTTCTACTATAGCACTGCCGTGCTCTGCTGAAGCTAGCCCTTCCGTCGATACCCTAACAGCGCGGTCAGAACGCTCAGCCAATTCATTAATGATGTTGTGGATTTTATCGGTCGATTCGCGAGTTTTCGAAGCTAAAGTACGAACCTCATCGGCAACAACCGCAAAACCTCTTCCTTGTTCGCCAGCCCTTGCAGCTTCAATCGCAGCATTAAGCGCTAACAGGTTAGTCTGCTCAGCGATGGTCGAGATGATATTGGCCGCTTCGCCAATATCGCTGGTTGACTGAGCCAATTCTGTCACTGTGGTAGAGATAGACTCAACCGCCTCGCGCAACGCGACAATCGCCTGCATGGCTTGTTCTGCTTTTTGGTTGCCTGTCTCTACATTAGATGCCGCTGTCCTTGCGCTCTTTGCGTTACTTTCTACTCGTTCGGCAACTTCTTGAATCGCTTGACTCATTTGCGTTACCGCAGACGCAATTTGCTGTGTAGCTTGATTTTGCTGAACAACCGCGGCACTGGTGCTTTCTGCTTGTTGATGCGTGGTGTTAGCTATCGATTCGAGCCCCGCTGACGCATCTTTAATTCGGGTTAATGCCGTGCGATTTCTGGCAAGTTCACACCCCAGTGCAAGTTTGGCTTGGCTTATGTGAGGGGGGTCTGGGAAGTAGGTTTGTGCCACCGTTTCATTAGCGTAGCTTTCTGGGCTAAGAGAAAGCAGCGCGCCCCAGTCTTTTCTTGTCTTGGTTTCTTGGGCAATCATTAAAATAATTGCCCCTGCTAGCGCAATACCAGCCGCAGCGGCGCCGTGGGTAAATGCAAGAGCTATTACTAAGACAGCACTTATCAGCAACGTAGGCGCCAGATGCATTAGGTTTTGAGCTAAGCGCGACATTGGTGATACCGCTGACTTTCCTTGCTGCATTCTTGCATAAACACCGGAAGCACGCGTTATTTCATCATTCAACGCTGGAACTCGAACGGACTCATAGCCGACAACGGTTTCCCCCTCGTACACAGGCGTTACGAATGCCGAAACCCAATAATGATCGCCATTTTTTCTTCTGTTTTTAACGAGACCTAACCAGCTCTGCCCAGATTCCAAAGTACGCCACATCTCTTTGAATACGGGGGCTGGCATATCTGGATGACGGATAACATTGTGGTTTTTACCAATGAGTTCTTCACGAGTATATCCGCTCGCCTCTACAAATTCGCTATTGCAATGCTGGATAACACCGCGCTTATCGGTCGAAGATATCAGGCGATGATGTGCTGGAAACTTATATTCTTTTTGGGTAACTGGCTGATTGTTTCTCATTCGGTGCTTTCTCCATGTAGCAAAGCAACCATCCGATAATCGTATAAGATGTTGCTTATCTCCTAAGACTAGAACATAAAATAATTCTGTCTAGCAGGAAGCAAAGATTAACGAAATTCTATAATCTATCAGCTATTTAGGGAAGCACTTTATACTTTAGACTAGAGGCAATAAAACCGCAACGCTTGTTCCTTTACCCTCTTCACTGGTGATATTAATTTTTCCGTTGTGTTCCTCGACAATAGTCATGGAAATAGACATGCCTAACCCTGTTCCTTCACCAGGAGGCTTAGTTGTAAAGAAGGGCGTGAATATTCTATCCAGTGTTTCTTTCGACATACCGATACCTTCGTCTTCTACGATAAGCATGGCGTTCTTTTCATCTTTTTGTACTTTTAGGGTGATAGACTTTCCTTCTGGGGTAGCATAGATAGCGTTGGTTACGAAATTAACCAATACCTGCTGGATTTGTCCTGCGTTACCAAGGAAATAAACGTCTTTATCCGGTACTTCTAAATTAACTTTGTTTTTGTACCTGTGCAGGTTGTTCGTTAGCTTGATAACCGTATTCATAGCTTCTACAGCGCTTATTTGCGTGTGCTTTCCTGAGCCTGGATACGAAAAACTTCGCAGCGCTTTTACAATTTCAATAATACGTTCAATGCCCTCGTGAGATTCATTGAACATCTCTGTAATTTCGCTCGCACTTTCTTGTAATGAAAAGCGCTTTTCAAGCGCCTCGAACTGCGACTCTACCTCTCCACCAGCAGTGCGACAAAGCTTGCCTATTTCTTCTAACGCGTGTTGATAGTCGCTAAAAATTTCTTTTGCAACCACCGTATTGCTTCGAACATAGCCGATAGGGTTATTGATTTCGTGTGCTATACCCGCAGCAAGTTGCCCCAACATCGCCATCTTGTCTGCACTAACCAGCCTTTCTTCTAGAAAGTCTCTGTCTTTTTTAACCGAACTCAATTCTATTTGCCGACTGGTGAGCTCAGTTTTTTTGTTCTGGTAACGAGACGTAATGTTTAGATAATGTTTGGAGGTATCAAGAACGTGAAGCGTTTCTTCTTCTAAGTGATCGTCTTTGGTAAGTAACACGAGCCAAGCGAATTCGCCGTCTGCCATCTCATGCATGAAGTGAAGTAAGCGCGCTTCTTTTTGAGTGTCGGGTCGCTGAACTGCAGTAACACACCAATGGGAGTAACTGTCCCTTAAGGAAAGTGGTGTTTCAAACTTAATCAATTCGGCAAGCTCTGGGGAGCTACGCCAACCCTCTTCATAAGTAAGTACTTGGTTATCTTCACCCACTACTAGTTCATCATTTTTCACAATGAATGCTTTTCCACAATGGGCATTACTAAATTCCACCGCCGATTCTAAGGCAGAGAATATAAAACTTTTACCTGGCTGGGCATTGGAAAGCTGTGATGCAGCTCTGTTGAGGTAGAGCAGCTCTCGCTCTCGCTGCTTCGAATCATTTAGTGCTTTTCTAAGCGCTTGGTTTGCTAGATAAGCATCTTGAGAATAGGTTTCTAAGAAAGATTCTGCGTTTTTACGCGCAATTTTTTGACGCTTAAGTTGTCGCTCTAACGAGTTAACGCGGGCTTCCAGCGCAAGAATACGCTCGTGTTCGGTGGAATACGATGTTTCACTCACCAAGAAGCCCTCCATTTAAATCGCCGATAAAATCTCAGAGCGCCATGCGTCTCAATAGGGCCTATCGAACCATAGAGTTCTGCGGCCGCTAGCTAACTAGCCTATCAAGGAGTGTTATTACTCTCTCACTGGCTTGTTCCATTTCTATAAGCTTAGCATCAGCTTCAGCGTTGTCGCCATTTTGTTTAGCTAGCACTGCGGCTATTCCTCTGCTATGTACTCTTGCATGCGGCGCTTCAATCTCTCTGAATGCCGTTGTCTGGCCAATCGCTTTGTTAGCATTGTCGCTATACCACTGCCCAAGGCGGCAGTTCTTATGATCGCCAAAGTCCGCTACAGATTTATTGCTGTAACCGCACAGCACCGCATAAACCTCGGCCTTCCACACTACATGATCCAATTTTACTGTTTGAATGAACGTAGCAATTGCGCCTTCGCTAATAGTGGACTTCATACTGTCACAGTGTTGTACCATAACTTCGTAGCTGCCATTTAGCTGATTAATGCCGGTCCCTAGCTGCTCATTGTTACCGCGCAGCTCATTAACACCTGAAACCGCTTTGGAAGTAGACTGAATTATACCGTTCACCAGCTCAGATACTTCTGTTGCTGATTTGTTGGTTTCTGTCGCCAATGCGCGTACTTCATCAGCAACAACACTAAACCCGCGGCCTGCATCGCCTGCTCGCGCAGCTTCGATAGCAGCGTTTAGTGCAAGTAAGTTAGTTTGGTCAGAAATACTCGTAATAGTAGTAACAAATTTATTAATGTTATCTGCTGTTGTTGATAGCCCCGATATACGCTCACTCATGCTGCCCATTTGGACATTAAGCCCGCTCATGTCGGTAACAATTTTGCTTAACGTAGTAGCAGAGTCACTAAACAACTCATGAATATTAGCCACTGACTGATTCTCAGCGTCAATACGCTGATAAGTGGTCAACACCGTTTCACGAATACCTTCTAATTGACGCATACCATCAATAATGCACTTCATTACAACGGAATCGTTCGACGATGCGTGCTGGCTACTTGCAGCCTCAATGGCATTAATGAGCTCACTATTTTCTGCCTCTAAAACGTCAATTTTGTCTAAGGCTTCTTGCACTCTTGCTTCTAGTATACGTACTTGCGCTTCTTTTTCTTCGTATTTACTGCGAGATACAAACATGTGTGGTTACCGATATGTTTTTACAGAGTTATTTTGTTCAGATTAACAGATATTCAGACCAGTTAACTATTAGTCTGAAGTAGCGTTATGCATTGAATATCGGCAGATTTTCTAAATTCGATACATTTAAAACGACGCGTCCAGTTTCTTATCTAACGTTACGAAAAGTGTAAGTACCCTAAAATGATGAGTGCTAACCATAAGGTTTCTGCGAAAATAATAATTATTGGTCGCACACCAACATTGATGAGCTGACCCAAGTTTGATTTCATTCCAATCGCGGCTATGGAAACGATGAGGAAAAAACGTGAGATTTGACTCCCCATCTCTACAAGACTTTCAGGTAAAACAAAGAAGCTGTTCACGAGCATCATCATTACGAAGCCGACTAAAAACAGTGGTATTTTAGGACTGTTTGTTTGGCGGCTTTTGATACCAACAGATAAGGTTTTTGCTACGACTAACACCATAATCATAACTACTGGAACTAGCATAGCCACCCTAACAAGTTTAGTTAGCGTCGCCATATCACCTACTTCCTGAGAAATCGAGTACCCTGCCCCTACAACTTGCGCAACATCATGAATAGTGCCACCTAGAAAAATGCCGGCTTCACTGTCTGACAGGTTTAGCTGAACAGCGATAATAGGATAGAGTACCATGGCGATTGTAGACATAGCGGTAACGCCAATAACGGTAACTAGTGTATCTCGCTCATGGTGCTGGCCTTTGGGTAGAATGGTAGATATAGCTAATGCAGCGGATGCGCCACAGATGGCAACTGCGCCTCCTGTTAAGGCACCTAACTGCCCTTTTAACCCAAAAATTTTAGCGAGGCCAATTCCAAGCAAAATAGTCGTTAAAATGGCAAAGCACAATAAGCCCAGCGTATCCCAACCCAGTGCCGTTAAATCTTCAAGTGCGAGCCTTAAACCAAGGAGTACAACACCTGTACGTAATAGAGTACTGGCACAGAAATCAATACCTTCGGTACTTGGTGAATCGGCTCGATAGAGGAAAGAAACAGCCATTCCTATCAGAAGAGCAAACAGCATGGCAGGGGAACCGTAGTGATCGCTGAGAAAAAGAGCCGCCAAGCCGGTTATGACCGAAACGCTTACTCCCGGGAGAATCGCTTGATATCTAATATTCATACTTTTATTTATTAATTAATTATAGTTATTACTTAAAAGGCCTATCACTACAATAGCTTGATTTTCGTAGGCCTCTAGAGAACGAATCCCTACTCTCGCCAGAGTTAAACGCAACTTATATCTCTTCGTGCTGGTGTTCATGAGAGTGGGCGTGTAAATGGTCATTATCATCACGACATGGCTCACCCGGCAACTCAAACTCTATCGTGGTATGAGCAAGTTCAAAGGGGGCTAAACGCTCGTGAACTTCCTTTTTGAGTGCTCTCAGTTTGTCATTGTCTATTGCACAGTTTATTACCACGTGTGCAGTAAGCACGTGCTGCTCTCCGTCAAGCGACCAAAAATGTACATGGTGAATTTCTTCAACGTGCTCGATTTTCAAAAGCGTGTTGCTAATAGCATTCCTTGTAGCCAAGTCAGGTACGCCCTGTAGAAACAAAGACATGGTCTGCACAACATACCGAACAACATTGACCAAAATAAATAGCGTAAAACCAATAGATAAAATTGGGTCGAGTATAGGCCATTCAACAAAATGGAGCACAATGGCTACTACCAGTACCGCTACCCACCCCATCGTGTCTTCAATTAAGTGCCAGTTAAGCACCTTTTCATTCATCGAATGACCGCCGTGGAGTTTATAAGCTGCAAATCCGTTCACGACAATACCGAGGATCGCTAATCCAATCATACCCTCTGTAACGGGCATTTCGGGGTTAGATAAACGAGGGATGGCCTCAGACAACACCCAAATTGAGCCAATCACCAAGATAACGCCGTTGATCATAGCTCCCATAAGGCTCAGCCGTTTGAAGCCATACGTATACTTTTCGGTAGATGCTTTATTCCCGAGCTTACTTAAATACCACGCCAGACCTATGGATAGAGAGTCTCCTAAATCGTGAACAGCATCTGCCATTATGGCGACACTGTTAGTAAGCCACCCCCCGATGAATTCAATAATAGTAAAGATGAAATTTAGCCAGAACGCCCATCCAATGCGTGTGGAATCTGTGCCTAGCGCTTCAGCATGCGCACCGTGGTGATGGCCGTGATGCTGACCTTTATGATGATTAGAGGCGGTAGTGCTGTGATTGTGGTGATGCATAATAACAACTCACATGAGATCGTACGTTGAGCTTAACGTGATGTGTACCCAGGTGCGAACAAAATATCGAGCACAGATCATTAACAAGTCTCTGAGATAATTTGTAAATAGTCAGTGAAACAAGCACCTTTAAATTTTAACCCACCCTCTAATACAATCTTATGTTATTGTTTTATTTAAAAATAAACGAAAAACAACAAAAATAAGACCGACAGCCAAATGTTAATTTTTTGAGAACAGTATTGATCTTTATGTGTCAGTCGCTTAATGTAATGTAAGCGCTTTCAAACAGCCATTTTTATTTGACCTAAATTGTAAGCGCTTACAAAAAGCTTTTTACGTGGCATTTGCCACTACATAAAAACCCAATTTCTTTAGATCAGGGCTGAAAACAATGACGAAAAAAGCATCTCAACTTTCGCGGATAGCTGCCGCGATCTCAGTCGCAACCCTATTTGGCTGTGGAGGCGGAGCAACCACATCTACAGACATCGACGTTGTTGATCCTGCGGCACCCGTTTCTGACTGGGAGCTGGTATGGAGCGACGAGTTCGATGGGAACAGTATTGACGATGACAACTGGACTCATGAAGTAAACTGCGACGGTGGCGGCAATAATGAATCTCAGTGTTATACCGACAGCGAAGACAATTCATTTGTGTCTGACGGTAGCCTAAAAATTGTTGCTCTACCCGCGGAAGAAGGAGCGCAAAAGCCTTATACGTCAGCCCGTCTAAACACGCGCTACAAAGCAGACTTTAAATACGGCCGTATTGAAATGCGTGCTAAATTACCCTCTGGTCAAGGCAGTTGGCCGGCGTTTTGGATGATGCCTACTGATGAGGTTTACGGTGGCTGGCCTCGTTCTGGCGAAATTGACATCATGGAAGCCGTAAACCTTAAGGCACTAGATGCCGATGGCAATCCTGAAAGCCATATTCACGGCACCCTTCACTATGGTCAAGAATGGCCAAATAACGATAGCTCAGGCAAAGCCTACTCGCTTCCTGATGGAGCGAATCCAGCAGACGACTTTCACACCTACGCCGTTGAATGGCAAGAAGGCGAAATTCGCTGGTACATGGACGATTACCTTTACGCTACGCAGCGTCGTTCAGAAGTTCGTTATAACGCAAACGGTGACGCAACTGGACTTTCTCACCGCGGCTGGTATGCGGAATACTTTGAGCAAGGCACAGGTGAGCTAACCACTCACTGGGACAACGCGCCATTCGATCAAGAATTCTACATTATCCTTAACTTTGCAGTAGGTGGCGACTGGCCAGCTAACGTAAACGAAACAGGTATTGATGCTGAAGCGTTTGCCGAAGGTCAGACTTACGAGGTCGATTATGTTCGAGTGTACGAATGTGCATCGAACCCAGACACCGGCAAGGGCTGTGAAACTGTTCGCCCAGGTTACAACTCACTAGACGATGCATTAGTGGAAGGCGAGGCGCCTATCCCTTCACCACCGTCAACCGGTGTTGCACAAAACCTTACTATTTTCGACGGAACACCTAATCAAAACTGGCCTGCGTGGGACTGCTGTGGTGGGTCAACACCAGCACTCGTAGAAGATGCCGAGCAAGGACAGGTTTTCGAATTTGCTATTAATGAAACACCTACGGTAATGGGCTTTATCAGTCGAGCTCAATTCATTACCGACCCAGAAGGTGAAGCGTCTCCGTTTGATGCGTCTCCAATGGAAGAAACTGGCAGTGTTAAATTCGATCTGAAAGTTACATCGCTGCCTGCAAATGCGACAACTAATTGGCTATTTAAGATTGAAAGTTCTGAAGGTTCAACTGCCGCAGAACTTCCACTGATGGACGGCTATGTAGGACCCGCAGACACCGCTGGTGCTGCGCCTGAACAGGGTGTGTGGGAGTCTTACGAATTTCCACTTAGCGCGCTTGCAGCAGCAGGCTTAGATACAAGTGCTATCGATGTCATCATGGTTTTCCCTGCGTGGGATACCGGCAATGGCGCGGTTTATCGCATGGCTAACGTAGAAATTTCGCAAGAAGGCGGAGCTAGCTACCCAGAATTAGTCATCTTCGAAGATGGGCAAAACCCTAACTGGCCTATGTGGGACTGCTGTGGCGGCTCTACCCCTACTGAAGAAATGGACAACGAAGAACACGGTCTAACTGCAGAATTTCGAATTGGCGCAGAACCGACCGTAATGGGCTTTATCACGCGCCCAGAATCTGGCGGCGGTGACACCCCATTCGATGCTACAGCACTTACCGACGGTGGCTTATTGCAGTTTGATATGCGCGTAGTGAGTGCGCCTAGTAACGCCGAAGCATCTTGGATATTCAAAATCGAGTCTAATGGCGCATCTACTGCTGTTGAATTGCCACTCTCTGATAGCGTTGAGGGTCAGGAGCCTGTGGAAGGTGAATGGCAAACCTACACATTTACCATTTCAGAATTGCAGGCACGTGGTTTGGACGTGAGTGCTATCGACGTCATTATGGTTTTCCCAGCTTGGGGCACAGGTGAAGGCGCGGTTTATCGCTTAGACAATGTGAAATTTTACCACCCTGATAGCGGCGAAGATGCGTCAGGTGCGGGCATCACGCTCTTTGCTGATACAGCAGCTGAACAATGGTCAATCTGGGATTGTTGTGGTGGCTCAACGCCAACTGAAGAAGTAGACGACGCGGAACACGGCACAGTAGCAGAATTTCGCATTGGCGCTACACCAACGGTGATGGGTTTCTTAGCTGATGAAACCGTATCATTCGATGCTTCATCACTACTTTCAAATGGCGCGATTAAGTTTGAAATGAAAGTAAGCTCAATGCCTAACGACGCCTCTGCTCCTTGGTTGTTCAAAGTAGAGTCCATTAATGTCTCTTCTGCTGTTGAACTTCCAATGTCGGCCAGCTTGGAAGGTGCTGATCCGGTTGAAGGTGAATGGCAAACATACACTTTCCCACTACAAACCCTATATGACGCAGGCTTAGATATCAGCGCTATCAACGTCATCATGATGTTCCCAGCATGGGGGCAAGGCGAAGGTGCAGTTTATCGCATCGACAATGTAGAAATAGCAGCACAGTAACAAAGCAAATGCCGCTTTAGCCTTTAAAGCGGCAGTGACCAATTGATAAGAATTAGTAGGGCAATTATGAAAAACACACCATTTAAAAAGACCCAGCTTGCCACATCAATGGCTTTGTTGATGGGCTCTACCCTAGCTATTCCCTCTTACGCACAAGAATCAGAAGCGGTAACTCCGGCAGAGGGCGAAGTTGAAGTTATTCAAGTAAGCGGTATTCGCGGCAGTATGATCCGCTCTATGGATTTGAAACGCAGCTCAAGCGGCGTAGTAGATGCCATATCCGCTGAAGAACTAGGTAAATTTCCTGATACCAACCTGGCTGAGGCACTTCAACGCATTACAGGTGTAAGTATTAGTCGTTCAAACGGTGAAGGTAGTGAAATTACCGTTCGTGGTTTTGGTCCTGAGTTCAACCTAATTACCCTGAACGGTAGACAAATGCCGGGGACGGGCTTTACCCGTTCCTTCAATTTAGCCAACCTTTCTTCTGAAGGTGTAAACACGCTTGAGCTTCAGAAGACCGCCCGTGCAGAAAATCCCAGCGGGGGACTAGGTGCAACGGTAAACATTATTACCATGAAGCCGTTGGCGCAATCAGGACAAAATGCCACGTTTTCAGTGAAAGGCATTTACGACTCGTCTAACGAAGCGGGTGATGACGTAACCCCTGAAATTGCTGGTGTCTACAGCAACACGTTTGCCGATGACATGTTTGGATTTGGTTTGTCATTCTCTCACCAAGAACGTGACTTTCAGCAGCAAGCGGCAAATATTCAAGGCTGGCAGCTTCAAGAAAACGCTGCACTACCTGACTTAGACCCTGAAAATGTGGTTGATAACCGCACCAATATTACCGACGCTGCGTTCTTCCCTAAAGACATGAACTACAGCATTACTGACGTTCAGCGTGAGCGTTCAAACGCCCAAGTTACTTTCCAATTTCGCCCAGTTGACGATTTTACGGCAACGATAGATTACACTGCAACACGCTCCACTACTGGCACCAACACAGTGGGATGGGGTATTTGGAATAACTTTGGCGCTAATATTAATGCGTACGAATTAGACGAAAATGGTACAGCAGTCTATGCCGATATTAGTGGCGACGACGGCTCGTTTACTGCCAGTCGCGAAACCACGCGAGTTGACGCGCGTTCAATTGGTGTAAACCTAGACTGGGTAGTGTCTGACGATTGGCATTTCCGTCTGGATTACCACGATTCTTACAACGAGATTGATAACGGTTATGACAAAGGTTTGGGTAGCTCTGGCCAAATTATACTGGGCTCAAACCAGCTTGAGTCAAAAGTTTACGACTACAGAGCAGGCGAGATTCCACAAGTTTATGTGAACTGGAACAACGGTACGAATGAAATCTTACCTAGTGAAATTGACTCTAACTTCAGCCAATTCATTTACTCACCAGGTCGCTCCGATATTGAGCAGCTGCAGCTTGACGGCACGTGGTATAACTCAGCTTTCGACATTCCACTGGTTAAAATTGACTTTGGTTACGCCCGAACAGAACAAGCATTGACGGGTTTTGAAGCGTGGAGCGGACTACGCGGCGGCCCGGGTTTTAGTCCATCTTTCACAGAAATTTTCCCAGACAGCATGTTTATTCGCAATGACACATCAGGCTTCCTAGACGCCTTTGACGGTGGCGGCGCAGGCATGAATCCAGGTTACTATTACACCTATGATTTTGACGAAGCCATTGCCCGTCAACTTGCTTTCATTACTGGTGATGTCGTTGGCGAGAGTAACGCTTACTCTATCGACCCTTACTTCAGCGGTGCGCCTTCTGTCAGTAACGTAGAGGAAATTACCGACTCTATTTATGTTCAGTCAGAGTGGGACTTCGAGGTCGGTGATTATTACGTGCAAATAAATGCTGGTGTACGCTACGAAGAAACAGAAGTGCCAAGCTCTGCGGAGGTTCGTGTACCTGTACAGGTAAATTGGGTCGCAGCTTCTGAGTGGATCACCCAGTTTGAAGACGAGCTACAGGTGCAAGACTTTACAGGCGAATATGACATTTTATTACCCATGTTCGACGTAAAAGTAGATGTGACGGATGACATTGTTGCGCGTTTCTCTTGGGGTAAATCAATTACCAGAGCGCCGATTGGCTTGCTACAAGGTGGCTTGGCATTCAGTGGAAGCCCTAAAATTGGCGCGAGAACCGCATCGGCGGGTAACACCAGCTTGCTACCGTTCGAGTCAACTAACTTAGACCTTTCATTTGAGTGGTACTACGACGAGTCGAGCATGCTTGCCGTGGGTTTATTCAGAAAGTCGGTTGAAAACTACATTACAACCACAGGTCAAGATCAGCAGTTCGAAGGTTTACGTGACATCTATCAAGGCCCTCGCTGGAACGAAGCCGTGACCGCATTAACGGCAGCTGGTGAGCAAGCCACCGATAGCGCTATCTATAATTACTTTATTGATAACGGCTATGCTGACGAAAACGGTGTGGTAACCCCTAATGCGGACGACCCGTTAATTACCTGGCGTACCACACAGCCTGGTAATTCCAGCGATTCAAAAACGGTTGAAGGTATTGAGCTAGCTATACAGCACACGTTTGGCGACACTGGTTTTGGTTTCGGCGCCAACGCAACGTTAGTTGACGGTGACGTTGAATACGATCCTTACAACCTGAACGAGCAAGACCCGCTAGTAGGTATCAGTGACTCGGCCAACTTCCAAGTGTTTTATGAGAAAGAAGGCCTTTCTGTTAAAGTGACCTATGCATGGCGCTCAGACTATGTTGTGGGTATTGGCCAAGCACAAGGTTCTTCAGATAACCCAGCAACTCAGTTCGACACCTTTGGTCAAGTTGATGCCAGCATCAACTATGATGTGAATGAGCACCTAACTGTCTTCCTAGAAGGCGTAAACATTAACGACGAAACAGAGCGTGGCTACGGCCGATTCGAAGAGCAATTCTTATTTGCTCGTCAGTACGGACCTCGCTACACGCTTGGCGCTAGATATACGTTCTAAGTTGATAGAGCAATAATACTAAGGGCCTTTTCAGGCCCTTTTTTGTTCTAGCACGCTAGAATTATCAAACATTTCTTCCAATATTTGATAACCTCGCTAAACAAGCTCAGGTACGAGTAATAAAAGAAGAAGAAGAGTGAAGTATAAGAAGTGTATTAGCGTACTAGTGCTATTTTTGTTGGGAATAAACAATACCTTCGCATCTGACGATGATAGATATTTCCAAGCGTATTCCCAAATTATAGGCAGTAAACCCGACAGTGAAGAAGAGTTAACGGCATTAGTCTCTGACTCTGATACCTTATCTGAACAGTCATCTCTTGCATCTGTTTACATTGCTTTACTGCAATCTATGGTTGATCATCCCACGGGATTCGAAGAGTACAAACTTGCCCCGAAAGACCACTTAAAAGATATAAAGCGTTCACACCCAGCGTTGTATTTCAGACACAACATTCTGTCAGCTTATAACCTCGCCATTCAGGAAAAGTGGCGTTTAGCTCATAGCACTATTGACGAAGTAATAGCGTTTGCCAACGACAATGACCCTGAGCTTTACTTTGACGCTATTGCGACTAAATCCATCTTTCTAGCGAGAATGGGACTAATTAGAGCATCCCTAAACTCAGGCGCGAAAGTGTTAGGCGAACTGCCTTCATTAACCGAAAAACGCTTCTTTGGAGACGGTGCAATAGAAAACATGGAGCTTGAGATAGGGCTCAATATGTCTTACTTAGGGGAGAATAAGCGTGCTTTAGAATTGTGTTCTCGTGCAGAGACCTTTTTTTATACTAGGCCTTTGTCTAGCCCCCATCGGTATTACCAAATTGCCCTAGACTGCCAACGAAGAAGCCTCGATAACTTAGGTCGAATAGATGAGGCTTTCGACATGCTCGAAAAATACACCGAATACGCTACATCCATTGAGGACTGGAATACCTACACCTATGGACTAGTTTTAAAAATTGAAAATTTCTATGCTCTGGGAAAAGTAAAAGAGGCACATGAATTAATTGAAAAAACTGAGAGTTTCATATCCTTACTACCAACCTCATACGATACTAATACTTATCAAATTTCTCGGTTCAAAGCACTAGTAGAACAGAGTGAGTTTGAAAGGGCTAACGCGTTGTCAGCTTTAATTATCGACAACTTGAGTGACGAGTACAGCTCACCCGATTTACATTGGGCACAATTCAAATCTATTCAGTCTTCTCTTTTCGAGCAGCTGGGGAACAAAGAGGCTGCCATTTCAGCATTGCGAGACAGTAAGAACTTTTATCAATCTCTTTACTATCAAACTGACGACAGAAAAGAACTGTTTAGCGACTATTATGAAAGTGCGTTAGCTGAGCGAAAACTACAACTCTTAAAACAACAGCACGAATTATCTCAACTGGAACTTGCAAACAGCAACAGAATGAATCTAATTCTTACTGCTGGGGCGCTGACTTTATTAGGACTTTTGGCCCTCATTAGCTATCTATATGCTGTCCAGCGAAGATTGAAAAGAGAACAGGAAACATTAGCGACCGTAGATACGCTCACAGGCATTCGTAATAGAAGAAGTTTACTCGGCGCAGTGCAGTTAGAGCTAAATGAAGCAAAGGCGTATAAAAACGACTTATCTTTGGTGTTAATCGATTTAGATAACTTCAAAGAAATCAATGACAACTATGGCCATGAGTGTGGGGACGATTTACTCAAAGCCTTTTGTGAACACGTTTCCAAGTCCATTAGAAAAACAGATACATTTGGACGTTATGGTGGAGAGGAGTTCATTCTGTGCCTTCCTAACACGTCGGCTGCCGAGGCTAAAGAAGTTGTTAGCTCTATCCTTGATAGTTATCGAAAAGTGCGTATTACGCCAAATATCAGCGCACAAACCTTTTCTGCTGGCATTGCGCAGTATCAAACAGGGATTGAAACATCGAATCTCATTAAGCAGTGTGACGAAGCGCTTTATGTCGCTAAAAGGTTTGGTAGGAATAGAGTTTGTATTTTCAGTCAGGATGACTAAGAAAACCAAAGAATTGAACGCCAATAAGTCGAGCGTACTACAGTATTAGAGTCATCAGACTTTAACACTGTAGTAACTAGTTTTAGCTACGGTCACTCGCGCGTTTCAAGCGACTGTTTTCGCTTATCCAACATTACTCGGTAACGGGCGTTCCGTCCTTATTAAATTTCGCTATTTCGGCGCCAGAAGACTCCCACTCTTCCTTTTCAGCTTTAGTGGCTTTGGGTGAGAACCAACCGACATAGGCGTAAAATATCCCTATTAGGGGCGCCGTCCAACATGCAAAGGCAAGAGGGATGTACAGCAGGTTTTCTAAGTTTGCGCCAGAAATACCCAGGCCAAGAGCAGATATCACAAACGCACCACCGGCATTCCAAGGGATGAGCGGAGACATTAACGTGCCCCCTTCTTCAATGCCACGGGACAGGTTAAGCGTGGAATAACCCATGCCTCTATAAACGGGTGAATACATTCTTCCCGGCAAGGCTACCGACAAGTACGGGTCGCCAGCCACCAGATTAGTAGAAAACGCCGTACCAACCGCTGCTATCTGTGTACCAGCAAAGGTTTTCGCTTTGCTCTTTATTGCATTGATAATGCTTCTTAGGCAGCCTGTCGTTTCTAACGCTCCACCGAAACCAAGCGCAATCAATACCAATGAAATAGTCCACATCATTGACTGAACGCCGCCGCGATTAAGCAAACTATCTATTTCAACAATATTCGTTTGGATGGCATATCCGTTATTTGCATAATCGAAAACGGCTTGCAAACTCTGCCCTTGCATAAACATGGCGAAGGCTCCTCCCACAACCGCTCCTGCAAATAACGCAGGAAGGGGGGGAATTTTCTTTAAGGCTAACCCCATAACAACAAGCGCTGGCAATAACGCCCACCCCGTAACGGTAAAGTTATCTTCTAATGCACTGGTGATACCTGCAATTTTTGCAAATGAGACGCTCTGAGCATCGATAACGAAGAAGCCGACGCCAAGGTAAATCAGAAATGCGAGCACCATGGCAGGGATTGTCGTTGCCATCATATTCTTGATATGTGAAAACACGTCGGTACATGTAACCGCTGGAGCAAGGTTTGTGGTATCCGACAGCGGCGATACCTTGTCTCCGAAAAAGGCGCCTGAAACTACTGCTCCCGCCGTCCAGTACATGGGGATATCGAATCCTTCACCGATACCCATTAATGCTAAACCAACGGTGCCTACGCTGCCCCAACTTGTGCCTAAAGAAACTGAAACGACTGCACAGATAACCATACCCGCGGCCAGAAAAATTTGGGGAGACAGGGTCTTTAACCCGTAGTAAATAATGGTGGGTACCGTACCGCTGGCTATCCAAATACCTATGATCATCCCTACAACAATAAGTACACTTACCGACGGCAACGCAACATGGATAACTTTAAAGATTCCTGCCCGCACTTCTTCCCACGTTAGACCAAGATAAGTACCAACAAAACTTGTTAATGCTATGCCAATGGCAAGCGGTATATGAGGCTCAAACACGCCGAAGTAAAATATCTGGGTGCCGAGGATTAAAAGCGTCAATACAACAGGTGTTAACGCAAGTAAGAGACTTGGTGTTTCACGCTGTTCATCTGTCATTTTACTACCCTGTAATTTTCCCGAATGACAAGAATGAATGCAGGACGGAAACACGTCTTATCTACTTTCATCTCACCAACGATTGTTGTTTATATTACAGGTTGGCTACGGGATGAACTGCATAATAGATCGATAAACGGAAGGCTCAAGGTCGGTGCAAACAAAAAAAAGCCGCCAGTTTTTGAGGTTGGCGGCGTTGTTTTTTCTAGTAGCGTTGAGAGCTACTTACTGTTTAGTTTTGGCAACTTATACTCGCCGATTTGTCAGCCTCAGGGGTAAACTGAATATCTGCCACACTCAAGCTAGCCTTCCCTGAACTTCCCAGCTCAAACGGCACAATAAGGCCGGTAAAATCGATACCTTCATTAACAAAGCACTGTAGGTCAATACTTATGTTTGTCCATGTGTCAGCTGGCATTGCCTTTAGCTGCTCGCTAATATCAATTTGAGTTGAACAGCTGCCCGCTGCGTCTCCCTCGCCTTCACAGTTCATGCCTACGGTTACAGGTGCATTTATGTCTGAGTGACGACTAACGTTAAAGCTTAAGGCACCATGCGTAAGTAGTTGCGCACTTAAATCTTCACGGAAGAAGCTCTTGCTTGCAAAACGCATAGCGGCGAACTCGGTGCCATCGAAAGTGATTTTACGCGCATCTTCCTGCACTTCCTTATCAACCGTACGATAAGTAATGGCTCCAACAGTATGCGTGCTTGCGTTCACTGCCAGAGAATCATCACCAGAGTAGAGCCATAATACCCAAGGTGCCTCAACCGAGCCCTTTAGAATTTCCATCGGCTTGTTGCTGTCAGTACTCACCTTAATTTCAGTATTTAGCGTATCGCTTAGAACATTGTCATCGCTGTACGTTAAGCCGAAGCCATAAGGCAGCAAAGGTTCATAGGTTTCATCGCCCTTGTTAACGATCTGCTGAGGCTCTGACGGCCACGAGAAAGACAGCTTGCCTTTAAAGTCCTGCTCACCAAACAAAACGTCTGCCACCGCTGCACCTTCAGAGCCAGGAAGCCAAGCTGCAACAAATGCATCAGATGCATTAAGCTCTGCGTTAACCCACATCGGTCGGCCGCTGATAAACACCGACACCACCGGAATGCCCTGAGATTTCAAGTTTTCTAGCAACGCTAGATCTGTCTTGCTCCCGTGTTGATAAATTAAGGTTTCTCTATCGCCATGACCCTCGGCATAAGGCTCTTCACCGAACACCACTATGGCGACATCAGGTTTAGTTTCAAAGCTACCGTCAACCGATAGCTGTACGTTACCACCAGCATTGTCTACATGCGCTTTAATGCCGTCATAAATAGAGCTGCCGCCGGGGAAGTCATCGTTGGTATTATTTGTGCCTTGCCACGTAATACTCCAACCACCTGATTGCTTGCCGATGTTATCCGCACCATCGCCCGCTACCAATATGCGTTTGCTTGCAGAAATCGGGAGGGTTTTATTTTTATTTTTCAGCAGTACCAGAGACTCGCGCACCGCTTGCGCCGCCACTTCTCTATGCTCTGCCTTGCCAATAAGCGAACGGTCGCCAGATAACAGGCGGTTTGCCGGGCTTGGCTTTTCGAAAAGTCCAGCGCGTACTTTCACTCGAAGAATTCGGCGTACCGCATCATCAATACGCGACATAGGGATGGTGCCGTCGTTTACTTGAGCTAGGGTATTGTCATACAGCACCTTCCAATCGTTTGGCACCATGAAGATATCTAAGCCTGCGTTAATGGCCTGCGCACAATCTTCGTTGTTGCAACCTTTAACTTGCCCATGACCGTTCCAGTCACCAACAACAAACCCGTCAAAGCCCATTTGCTCTTTAAGTACGTCGGTTAGTAAGTATTTATGACCATGAAGCTTCTCGCCATTCCAGCTATTGAACGACGCCATGACAGACTGCGCGCCCGCCGTTAATCCGCCCACATAGCCTTGGGCGTGAATATCAAATAACTCTTGTTCGCTGGCAACATTGTCACCTTGGTCATCACCGCCAACCGTACCGCCGTCACCTACAAAGTGCTTTACTGTACTAATTACACGCTGGTCGCTTAAGAAGTCTTTGTCAGCCGCGCCTTGAAGACCTTTAACCACTGAAGCGGCATACTCTCTAACAATGGCTGGGTCTTCAGAATAGCTCTCGTAGGTTCTGCCCCAGCGATCGTCACGTACCACAGCAACGGTAGGCGCAAATACCCAATCGATACCCGTCGCCATGACCTCTTTAGCTGTAATGTGCGCAATCTTCTCTACCAGTTCAGGGTTATTTGCCGCACCTAATCCAATGTTGTGAGGAAACAAGGTTGCGCCTATAACATTGTTATGACCGTGAACAGCGTCTGTCCCCCACATTGTAGGAATTGTCGAGCCGTCCAAACTGTCATCGATGGAAGCCTGATAAAGCTTTTCTGCAAGTGCTACCCAGTCTTCTGGTGTGGCGTGCTTGTCGTTATTAGGGAATGCACCACCGCCGTTAAGATAAGAACCAAATCCATATTTGCGCATATCTTCTACCGTGATATTGCGAATTTCAGGCTGGATCATCTGCGCAATTTTTTGCTCGATAGTCATGGTAGACAGAATTTCTTCTACCTTAGTTTCGACAGTAGCGTTTGTTTTAACTTCAATATCTAGTTTAGGCCATACCTCGCCCGCTTTGTTTGGCTGTGGCTCAACGTCATCGACTGAAGACGTATTTTTTTCAGCTGAACATGCACTAACTAAAACGCCAACCAATGCACCGGTAACAACTTTCGCGATTATACTTTTTCGCATTATTTATCCTCGTTACTTTTCAGTGGTATTAATGTGAGATACGCGACTTCCTACAAGGCCATAGTAGGCAATGTAAAGGTAGCAAGAAGCGGGTAGTAAAAATGACAGCGTAACGCCGACGGTGTCTGCAAGCATGCCTTGAAGCAGTGGAATAATGGCACCGCCAACTATGGCTAAACAAAGAATGCCTGAACCTTGTGGGGTGTCTTTTCCTAGCTGGTGAAGTGCAAGACTAAAAATGGTAGGGAACATGATTGAGTTAAACAAACCTACTCCCAAAATGCTCCACAGCGCTATGTCTCCTGTGCTTGAAAGTGATAGCAAAATAAGCGCAATAGCCACACAAGCGTTGAACGCCAGCACGTAGCCACCCGAGATTTTTTGCATGACCACAGCACCGATAAAGCGCCCTACCATCGCGCCTCCCCAGTAGTAAGCAAGCAGCTTGGCCGCCCCTGCCTCACTTAATCCGCCAACCGCCGGACTCGCTAGATAATTCACTAGCATGCTGCCAATAGCCACTTCCGCGCCAACATACATAAAAATGCCGACAGCGCCTAAAACAAGGTGCTTGTGATGCCATGCACCTCCTTTAAATACTCCAGTGCTTGCGCTGGTGTGATTTAGCTTCGGCAGCTTTAAATACATGAAAATAAGAGCCAGAAGAAGCAGTGATGCAGCAAGAATTAGGTAAGGCACTTGCACGTCTGAAGCGCTTGGCGTACCGCCTCCGTGCTCTCCTGTAGCGCCGTAGATAAGATAAGAACCGAAGAAGGGAGCCACGGTTGTACCAAAAGCGTTAAATGCTTGGGTCATGGTGAGTCGTGACGAGGCAGTTTTAGGGTCGCCGAGTGCCGTTACATAAGGGTTGGCAGACACCTGGAGTACGGTTATACCAGACGCTAATACAAAAAGAGCTAACAGAAAAATACCGTATATTTGACTTGATGCAGCGGGGAAGAACAGCAAGCACCCCACGCAGGCTATAGCGAGCCCAAGTACAATACCTTTCTGGTAACCAATGCGCGACACCACCATGCCTGCAGGCAGTGACACAATGAAATAGGCACTAAAAAAGCAAAACTGAATCAGCATTGCTTGTGTGAAGCTAAGGTTGAATGCACCTTTTAAGTAAGGAATAAGGATGTCATTCAAACAGGTAATAAAACCCCACATGAAGAACAGCGTGGTGAGTGAGATAAGCGCAAAACGGTATCCACCGTTTGCCTCTGCCTCTTGGGCGCTTGAAATATTAGGCTGCACTGGTGTGTCCACGAATAACCTCTGTTGCTATTTTTCTATTTAATGATAAATTTACATTTGAAAGCGCTTACATCTAACTACAAATGATTTTGTAAGCGCTTACATTGAAGAGATAATTACACGAAGCGTAATCGAATTCAATGTAAATATGATGTTATTTGCCCTGTCTAGCGCAGGGTTAATATGAAAAAATTGTTATAGTCAGGACATACCCACGATGCAAGAAATTAACCTTCCATCCAATTCAATGATGTTGTCGAAAGACTTTTTGTTTGGTGTGGCTACATCAAGTTTCCAAATAGAGGGAGACAGAAAAGGAAGATTAGATTGTATTTGGGACACGTTCTGCGAAAAGAAAAATGCCATTACTGATGCCACTAATGGTGACATTGCCTGTAACCACATAGATTTGTGGAAACAAGATGTAGAGCTAATTGATTCTCTTGGTGTTGATGCTTATAGGCTGTCTATCTCGTGGCCGCGAGTGATGAAACAGGACGGTAGCGTAAACGAAGTGGGCATGCGCTTTTACGTAAACTTAGTCAATGAAGTTATCAAGCGCGGCATGAAAGTGTTCGTAACGCTTTATCACTGGGATTTACCGCAACACCTTGAAGACAACGGTGGCTGGCTTAATCGCAATACAGCCTATGCATTCGAAAAATATGCTGAAGCCGTAGCAAACGCGTTGGGCGAAAAAGTCCACTCCTACGCGACATTAAATGAGCCATTTTGTTCAGCCTATTTGGGTTATGAGGCAGGCACTCATGCACCTGGAAAGACAGGCATGGCAAATGGTCGAAAGGCAGCGCATCACTTATTGCTTGCTCACGGTTTAGCGTTGAAGGTGCTTAACCGAGTTTGCCCAAAAAGCCAAAACGGTATCGTACTTAACTTTAGCAATTGCCATACAAAAAGTGATTCACCCGAAGACATACACGCCGCCAAACTCGCCGATGATTACCAAAACCAATGGTATTTAAAACCTATTATTGAAGGCAAATATCCAGACATTATCGATAAGCTCGCTCCCGACGTTAAGCCCGACATTGCGGAAGGTGATATGGCTATTATTTGCCAACCAATCGATTACTTAGGCATTAATTATTACACCCGCACTGTGTATCAAAGTGATGGCAATGGTTGGTTTGAAATTGTGCCTCCAGCCACAACCGAATTAACCGCAATGGGCTGGGAAATCACTCCTGATGCCTTTACCGAGCTGCTTGTTGATTTGCACCAACGCTACGACTTACCGCCTATCTATATCACTGAAAACGGAGCAGCAATGGATGATGAGCTCATAGATGGGGAAGTGTTGGACAATGGGCGTACCGCCTACTTCCACACCCATTTAAATGCGGTAAATGAGGCAATAGAAAAAGGCGTAGACATACGCGGATATTTTGCATGGAGTCTAATGGACAACTTTGAGTGGGCGCTGGGCTATTCAAAGCGTTTCGGCATAGTTTATGTCGACTACGAAACCCAAAAACGTACGCCAAAACAAAGCGCTTTGGCTTATTCAAAACTGGTTAAGAGCCGGATAAATGGGTACATTAGCGGTATCAAATAAGGACAAGTACCAAACCGTATGGCAACAATTTACCAAGTATCAGAGGCCGCAGGTGTTTCGTTAGCTACCGTTTCTCGCGTTATGAATGGCAACGCGAAGGTAAGCGAGCGCACCCGCAAAAAAGTAGAGGATGCTATGGCATCGTTGGGATATCAACCCAATGCCATCGCTCAATCTCTTGCGTCAAACCGCACTAACAGCGTCGGTTTGCTCGTATCTGAACTACACGGCTCATACTTTGGCGATCTGATGAGTACGGTAGAACATGTGCTAAAACAAAACGGTAAGCACGTTATTATTACCGCCGGTCATGTGGATGAAAAGCGCGAGCACGAAGCGATTGAGTTTCTAAAAAGCCGCCGTTGCGATGCCTTGATTCTTCACGCTGAAGCCGTCTCCGATGACTACTTAAAAACACTAGTAGACAGTAAGATCCCCGTTGTTGTGATAAACCGAAAAGTGGACGCTCTCGACGAGAACTGCTTTGTTGTGGACAACGAAAGAGGCGGTTACATGGCAACGAAAGCTGCTATTGATGCAGGCCACAAAAAGATTGCGTACATTAGCGGCCCGCTATTTAAAAAGGATGCGAGCGATCGTCTGGCAGGTCACAAAAGAGCCCTTCAAGAAGCAGGGATTACCTTTCGTGAAAACAGTGTTTTTGAAGGCGACTTCCACGAGTCATCAGGCCAAGAAGGCATGCAACATCTTCAGAAAACATTCTCTGACTTTACCGCATTGGTATGCGCGAACGACGAAATGGCCTCTGGTGCAATGACCGCCGCAAGAGAAGCGGGATTTGATATACCGTCACAGCTTTCTATCATTGGCTTCGATAACGTACTGTTTTCGCGCTACCTTTATCCAAAACTCACTACAATTAATAACCCTATTCACGCTATGGGAGAAATGGCTGCTTATTGGGTGCTGCAACATGTTTATGGCATAAAAAGCCCTATTCCTATTGAGCACTTATTTGAACCCGAAGTAGTAAATAGGGACACATTAGGCAAATTATAAAATGAATAAAGCCCTGTCTCCGTCGCTGTATTACACACTCATTGTCTCTCTTGGAGGGTTTATTTTTGGCTTCGATGCCAGTGTAATAGCAGGAGCCAATGGCTTTATCGATGCCGAATTTAACCTAAGCGATTGGCAGCAAGGCTTCGTCGTAAGCTCACCAACACTAGGCGCGCTAATTGCCATGCTATTTGCCGGCGGCGTTAGCGACGCTATTGGCAGGCGCAAAGCACTCATTCTTGTCGCTTTCCTTTACCTGCTTTCTTCTGTCGGCTCAGCCTTAGCCCCTAATTTCGAACTATTAGTGCTTTCTCGCTTTATTGGCGGCATTGCGTTTTGTTCGCTGATCATTGCCCCGCTGTATATTTCGGAAATAAGCGCTCCAGAAAACCGAGGCAAAATGGTGTCGGTGAACCAGCTAAATATTGTATTTGGCTTCGCCCTTTCCTATTTCACCAACTATTACCTGCTACAGCTGAGTAACAGCGGTGCAGCTTGGGTTGCTGAATGGGGTTTAGATACACATTTATGGCGCTACATGCTGGGCTTGGAGGTAATCCCCGCAGCACTATGGTTTGGTTTACTGTTTACTATTCCGCGTAGCCCCAGGTGGCTGGTACTCAAAGGCCAACACGAGGAAGCCGAACAGGTTATAAACCGCTTATTCGACAAAGCCCAAGCCGGCGCTCTTGTTGAAGATATAGCGTCTTCACTTAAAGAAAAGTCGTGGCCTTTTCGTGAACGCCTAGGCTTTCTAAAGGCGAAGGCCATGCGATTTCCGTTAATGGTGGGCATTATTATTGCCATTGCTCAGCAAATTACCGGCATTAACGTTATCTTTTTTTACGCGCCCACGATTTTTGAACAAAGCGGTGTAGGTACCAATGCGGCATTTATGCAGGCTGTATGGATTGGCTTGGTTAACGTAGCATTTACCGTGGTTGCTATGCTAACTATTGATAAATGGGGAAGAAAACCGCTGCTGCTGATTGGCTTAACTGGCGTAGTGATCAGCATGTCTATTTGTACCTATGGCTTTAAACAGGCGACATATCAAGTACAGCAAACGGCCATAAACGAAATACAGCAAGATGCGCCGAGTGTGGCAATAAAGCTAACTCCACTAACCAACGATATTTACTATTCAGACGTTGAGTTTAAGCGCACGCTAAAGACCACACTTACCAGCGACGAATACGATGCGTATCAGCAACCATTGCTAACTAGCAGTATTAATATGAATGCACCTTTAGTGTTGTTTGGCATTATTGCGTTTGTTGCTTCGTTCGCGATGTCTCTTGGCCCAGTGATGTGGGCAATGCTTGCTGAAATTTTTCCGAATCAAACCCGCGCTTTGGCTATTTCATTAGTGGGCATGGTGAATTCACTCACCAGTTTTCTAGTTCAAGTTGTTTTCCCTTGGGAGTTGGCCAACTTGGGAGCCGCGGCCACGTTTGCAATTTACGGCGGGTTCGCCTTAGTCAGTCTGATATTAGTTGCTAAGTTCTTCCCAGAAACAAAAGGAAGAACGTTGGAAGAAATCACGGAAGAATTTGAGCGTTGCGCTTAGCTGAGGTCAATCCTGTATATTAAGGCAACCTGATAGCATGCTGACCTGCACAAAGGTTATCCATTCTCGCCTCTTCTAATAGTAGTGTTGATGATACATTTAACGCGCTTGGCGTAACGTGAGAAGCAACTAGGATGAGATGGTTGGCAGCGTAGCGATTTAATACCTCACACACTTTATGCTGAGTAGTCACATCCAAGCCCTCGAAGGGTTCATCAACAAGCAACACTTTTGCGTGAGATAAAATAGCGCGCGCTAAGGCTAGTCGCTTGCGCTCTCCCCCAGAAAGCGTCCTACCCGCCTTGCCAACCCACATAGACAACGGCAACAGTGCCTCTAGCCCTAATTGAGCTAACAGGTTAGTCATGTCATCAAGGGGAATACCCATTCCGGCAGGGTCTAAATTTGAAGAGACACTGCCAGAAAGCACTATTGGCTCTTGTTCCACATAGCACCAGTTTTTAATTAAGCCATCGGCAATACGCATGCCATCCACTTCTTTAAGTCCAGTAGAAGGCACTACCCCCGCAATTGACTGAAGCAAAGATGACTTACCACAGCCTGACGGCCCGGATATACATACGATGCCAGTGGCTGGGAATGTAGCATTGACCAAAGGTAAGCGTCTATTTTTGGCAGTATAATCAGATAACGTAAGTGAATGGTGCAGTTCGGTGCGTTCAAGTACTTTAATGGGTGAGGTTTTGAGCTTCTTAAGGGCTTTCGCGCTTTGTTTGTGCTGTGCAAACTTTGTAATGCTGTGAAAAGCTGCACCAGCCCAATCAGGCGCAGCCATCAATATCATGGGCACAACAATAGCAATAGGCATATACGAAAAGTCAGATATTGGACTTACTGCGCCCGACATAACTAACACTACCGCGAAAAATGCCGCGCCTTGAAACCACCAGCTCGCGCGTTGCGCTTTGTCTTTCTGCGTAGTTTGTTGTCGCCACACCCTGTCAGCACTCGGCACACTATTGATCACATGCTCACCCTCTTCCTGCGGCTTATCTGTCATTGTTTTATTTAAGTGCCATAAAGCGCTGCAGTTAAGGAAGTCGGCTGACTCTTGGCGAAACACTTTATTTTCCTTTGTCGCTTTTTCCGCAACGTTTAAACCAATAAAGCCTTGCAGCACAACGATGAAGAGCCAAATAGCAAAAAGCGTAATTAAAAACGAGGTGCCAGGAAGATTAAACCATACTGCAACAACGCAAAGATTTGTGAATATAAATGTGATGTTAGAAAGCGGAGCTATCCATGCAATCCAACGGCTGGCAAGCTCTTCGGTATGCTGTGCTAACGCTTCTGTGGTGAAGGCTTTGTCGGTAATTTTACTGTTTTCAAGTTGCCTAAAAACACGTAGTCGCCCCCCTGCGATACGCGCAAGTAAATCGTTGTGCCCCACCCACATACTGGCATACCCAGATGCTATGCGAAGTAGTGCTAGCGCGCGAATGACCACCGCCGGAATAACGTAATTAAAACCTACAGGTGCAATAGCGCTGATAGCGATGAACCACGAAGAAATAACGAGAATGGTTATTCCTGCCACACCGTGTAAAAGAGCAAGCAGCAGCGTGAGGTAAGCCGGTTTACTTTTCATCAAGGCTACGCTCCTTTTGATTGGCATTCGTCTTGAAACTTGTTTCTACAACGCTACTACAACCTTGTTGGTGCCCTTCATGTTTTGCGCCCAGCTTGCTTTTAAGTCCTGCCTTTGGCTTTAAGAGAACGTCTTGTTCAGGCGTGCTTCGCGATACCGTCCAAAAGCGGTTAAACCAGTTTGCAGGGAGTGCTTTGTGAGAAGCCCAAATTAGTGTTTTATCTTTACCCAAACGTTCAATTAGCTGTGCCAATCTTGTGTGCTGAGCATCAGGTAAATGGGCCGTGGGTTCATCGAGCAACCATATATTGTCTTTGCGCAACAGCGCTCTCGCTAGCGACAGCCTTTGCGCTTCTCCACCTGAAAGCAGCGGATAATCAGTCATTACCGTATCAAGCCCCAAAGGCAACAACGACAGCCACGCGTCAAGCTCTACTGCTTCTAGCGCTTTAATAAGCGCGTCGTCTGTATAGCTGTCGTTTAAACACAAGTTCTCACGCACGGTACCTGGCGTGATCACGGGGTGCTGGGTTATCCAAATTACCGGTTCACTGAATGTATGTGTGCTAGGTCTTTGACCGCCTAAGGCTTCTAATAATAGTGTTTTACCTGAACCAGAGCGCCCGCTAATGAGTATTTTATCGCCCTTTGATACTTCTAGAGATTCAGCGTGCAAAAGCACAGACGGCTCATCAACATCCGTTGTAGCGTGAGAGCTTTGCGAGTGAGTTTGCCCGGCGTTAATGTCAAAAACCTTAAGGTTGTTAGCCGTAAGCAATACCTCGTGTTCTGATGAATAATGGTGAGTTGTGTCAGCGTTGACCGGGTTCACTGCACTACCATCAAGATTTTGTGTAAAGCGCGAGAATAAGGGAGCAAGTTCAGTTTTGGCGGCTTCTGCTTGCGCCTTCTGATGGTATACCTGCCCCAACTTTTTCATTTCACTGAGTAACAATGGCACAGTCAGCAATATCCATAAGCCTTGCTGGAGCGTTATTTCCGGCCCAATACTCAATTCACCTAACAGTGAAAAACCAATAAATACTGCCGTAAGTGCAACCGCGAGTGTTGCGAAGAAGTCGAGCACGCTGTTGGACAAAAACGCTACGCTCACTACTTTCATAGTACGCGCATTCAAATTTTCACTGGCATCTTTAAGCAGGACTGTTTGTTTTTGATGCGCCTGATAATTTGCCAGCATCGGCAGCGCGGCTAACCTATCAGTAAATAAACTTCCCAAACGTTCAAGGGCGATAAAATGCTTTCGATGTAGGGCAGCGGCTCCCTTGCCCACAATGATCATAAAAAGCGGCACAACCGGCAATGTTAGTAATAGGCCAATTCCTATAACGGGGTTCACATAAAAGATAACGGCTAAAGCAAACAAGGGGACAACAACTGCAATCATTTGCTGCACTCGATATTCAAGTGCCCAGTCAGCAAAAGCCTGTAAGTGCTGCAGCCACACCGTTTGCCAATAGTAAACCGAGTGCTGTCGAATAAGCGCATATTGACGCTCAATGAATACGTGTTGTAGGTGCTGTTCGAGCTTGTTTAATACCTGCATTCTTGCACTACTAGATAAGGCATTGAATGCGCCTTGTAGCAGCCAGCTAAGCCCCAGAGAAACGGCAAGTCCTGTGACATCACTCGCTGTTGCAGGAGACTGGTTTACTACCCAGTCATGAGCAATATGAGAAAAATAATAGAACCCAATAATCAAAGAAAAAAGCGACAAACACTTAACCACTACTTGCGCCATAAGCGAAGTGCGCAAGCCAAGCGACTGCGCCTTATCCATCTCATTGCACCACGCATTAAGCGTTTGCCGGTTGGGAACTTTTTCTTTGATCACTGTGGTTTTGACTCTTCTTTTGCGTTACTTAGTAACGAGAGCAAATCTCGCATTTCTTTTTCATTCTTTTCCAAGTGGTGGTGGGCTGGCTGCAAGAACCTGCCAATTAAACTGATAGCGCGGTGTTCATCCGTTTTCAAACCTTCAGCAGCAGGGACGCTGCTGAAGAGCCCCCATGGATGGGTTTACGGCGTGTTTGAAAACGGATGAACTCCGCGCTATTTAAAACACCTAGTCTTCGGGTCTATCCATATTTTCCGTCGACTCCAACCACATGGCGTTGATAATGCCAAAAGAGCACGCCAGCAAAACTCCTAAAATCCAAGCGAAATACCACATAGCGTTCTCCTTAATAAATGGTGTGAGACTGGTCAAGGTCTTCATTTTTAATACGCCCGCGCATTACGTAAAAGCTATAGGCCGTGTAGCTAAGTACAATAGGCACAAAGATACAGGCAACGATAAACATTACGTTTAGCGTCATATGGCTAGACGTAGCGTCCCATACGGTTAAGCTCGCCTCTGGCATAGTGATGCTTGGCATTAGGAATGGGAACATTGAAAAGCCAGCTGTTAAGATAACGCCTGCTATAAATAGCGCACTTGATACAAACGCCATGCCTGCATTACCTTTCTTAGAGAAAAGCGCACAGGCCAAACCAGCAATAATACCCAGCACAGGTGCTGCCATCATAAGGGGGTATTTGCTGTAGTTGCTCACCCAAGCTCCAGCTTCAATGGCAACCTCTTTCTTAAGTGGATTTGACGTAGCAATGGTATCGACTGCCGACGTAATCACGAAGCCATCTAATCCAAATGCTACCCAAACACCTGCAAGTACAAATAGCGTGACACCAGCCAGGCTTAACACAACCGATACTGCACGTGCGCGAACTTCAATAAAGCCATCGGTTTTCATTTGTAGCCAGGTTGCACCGTGATTCAGCAACATAGCCACAGATAGCAGTCCTGCCACCAGCGCAAACGGTGTTAAAAGGCCAAAGAACGAGCCTGTGTAGGTTGACTTAAGCGTACTATCCATTTCAAACGGTACGCCCAACAGCAGGTTACCAAAAGCCACACCAAAGATAAGGGCTGGGATAATACCGCCAGCAAATAGCGCCCAATCCCACGCTTTCCGCCACTGCGGGTTAGGCAATTTACTGCGGTAATCAAAGCCTATCGGGCGCATCCAAAGGGCAATTAAGGTGAGGGCCAGCGCAAGGTAAAAACCAGAAAACGCAGTGGCGTAAATCATAGGCCACGCGGCGAAAATAGCACCGCCTGCGGTGATAAACCAAACTTGGTTGCCATCCCAGTGCGGCCCTACTGTATTTATCATTACGCGGCGCTCTTTGTCATTTTTACCAATAAGCGTGAGCAGTGCTCCAACGCCCAAATCGAAGCCATCGGTAACCGCGAAGCCAATTAGCAGAACGCCAACCAAGCACCACCAAATGACTCTCAGTAGTTCATAATCAATCATGCTTTTGCTCCTTGCTCATCAAGGTCAATAAGATAAAATTCAGTGTCAGGCTGCTTATCTTCAGGTGGAACTGGCCCTTTTTTGGCAAACTTCTTCATTAGGTAAAAACCAATAATGAACATGCCGGTGTAGAAAGCACTGTAGGCTACAAGGGTTATTACCACGTCGCTTACGGCGAGATTAGATACCGACGTATGCACCGGAAGCACCTCTGCAATTGACCATGGTTGGCGGCCATATTCAGCGACAAACCAGCCAGCCTCACAGGCAATCCAAGGAAGCGGCAAACCGTAGAGCGCGCTTTTTAATAGCCAACGTGGCTTAGTAATCTTGTGTTTAGTACTGTAGTAAAAGGCGCACACAAATAGCGCAAGCATAATAAAGCCAGCCACAACCATAAGGCGGAAACTCCAAAACAATGGGGCAACCGGCGGAATGCTGTAATCTACTGCCTGTTGAAGCGCGGCATCAGAAGGATTTGAAACGTTCTCAGTGAAAGGCTCTAGCAACATAGCGTAGCCCAAACTGTCTTTATTTTGGTCGAAGGCAGTACGTTGCTCAGCTGTCGCGGTGCCGTTTCTTACATCATCAAGTACTTCATAGGCTTTAATTCCGCTTAGAATACGCTCGCGATTCTCTTCTTTAAGATCCTTAATACCTTTTACTTCTTCGGTTAACGAACGGGTAGCAATAATGCCCATTGCCCAAGGAATTTGAAGGGCGTACTCGGTTTCCTGCTTTTCGTCGTTTGGAATACCAAACACAGTAAACGGCGCAGGTGCAGGATGGGTTTCATACTCAGCTTCAACTGCTGCCAGCTTCACTTTTTGTACATCACCAAGCTCATAACCACTTTCATCACCTAGCACGATCACAGAAAGCGTTGAGGCCAGGCCAAAGCTAGCAGCTATGGCGAACGAACGGCGCGCAAAGGCGATATGCTTATGATTAAGCAGGTAGTAACTTGAAATTGCCAACACAAACATTGCGCCGGTCACGTAACCTGCTGATACAGTGTGAACAAATTTGACCTGTGCTACGGGGTTAAAAATAACCTCAGCAAAGCTGGTCATTTCCATACGCATGGCTTCAAAATTAAATTCAGCGCCTACCGGGTATTGCATCCAGCCGTTAGCAATCAAGATCCACAGTGCAGAGAAGTTTGAACCAATGGCCACCAGCCAAGTCGCCATCAGATGCTTCACCTTTGACATTTTGTCCCAGCCAAAAAAGAACAACCCCACGAAGGTAGATTCTAGGAAAAAGGCCATTAGGCCTTCGATGGCAAGTGGCGCACCGAAGATATCGCCTACATAGTGAGAATAGTAAGACCAATTCATTCCGAACTGGAATTCCATGGTTAAGCCTGTGGCTACACCAATGGCAAAGTTAATTCCAAACAGCTTTCCCCAGAATTGGGTCATCTGCTTATAAATTTCTTTACCCGTCATTACGTATACCGATTCCATAATGGCAAGTAGGAAACTAAGCCCCAAAGTTAAGGGTACAAATATAAAGTGGAACATTGCAGTTAATGCAAATTGCCACCGCGATAGTTCTATTAACGTATCGCTCATGGGTTATCTCCCTTGTATTTCGTTTGCGCGTTAAACGCTTAGCAGAAAAGTGGTTTAAAATTCAGTGATGAACACGTGAATATGCCGCATGGCAAGAGCACGGTTTATGCCATACATCAGTAATTTGGCTGCTTAAGCGCAATTACCGATAAACGGCGGTATTTTCGTACTGTGCAGATAAATTATTCCACGACCGAGCGTGTGGCTTATTGATCCAACGCAACAATTGATGGCGATGCATTCGCCATATTTGTCATTTAGGTGACAAATATGGCACAAGAGAAAGGCTGCTTAGCAGATTGTCAAAAAGTGGAGTATAAGGAAAAGTTAAGGGGTATATGAGAGTGTGAACGCGCCTCGTAATTCTCCCAATTCGAACCCTGTAGCTTGATCGTTGGGATAGTGCTTTAGAATGGATTGTTTTACTGAAGGCGCCACATTAGCTCCGTGGCATGCCATGCACACCTGACCTTGCTCAATCGCCATCATGTACCTAAACTCACCGCTTTCGCTATCGTATTGATAAGTTTCAATAGGTCTTTTAGGGGCCAAATTGTCTTGCTTAGCTTTGGTCAGTAATTGTGAAAACCACGCTAACTGCTCACGCTCCCATTGATCTGCCGCATTGTTTGGGTTCCTTACTTTCAGCGCGGTACGCCCAACCTCCCACCCGTTTTGACTAAGCGCCAGAGCAATAGGAGCCGCTGCAATCTGGCATTCGTTAACGCCAGCCTCTAGCCCTCCGGATTGAATAGCTTGCTGTAGTCGTGACTTTAGCGCGCCTCCCAGTGCTTTTGCGTGTAATCGCGCTTCTTTGACTTTTTCCTGTACACTGTTTTCACTTTTTTTCTCATTGGCAGTCACTGTATCTGCCAATGAATGAGCACTACTTGCCAATAAGCTTATCGCCACCAGCATTACGCCATTTTTCATTATAAAACTCTCCTTGGAATTGAATGAGTTGCTACCGAAGTATTGCCGTTTGTCTCAAACAGTGAACAAGCTCTATGCCAATATGATAAATTGCCAAAATCAAATTAGAACAAACTAATATTCAGCCACCCATGAATATATCCATAGTACAAGCGATGATAGATGCGGTAGATAAACCCGCAATCTTCATTAACCCAAGCTACGTTATTGAAGCTGTCAACCAGCCCTACAGAGACACCTACCCTGTGGATATAAAGCTTGGCTTTAGTACCTGCTATCAAGTCTCTCACCGCAACAGCAAACCTTGCGATAAGTGCGGCGAGCATTGCCCCATGCAAGAGAGTAAAGCCACAGGACGAGCGGCTAGCGTAGTACACGTTCATACCACCAGTGAGGGTCAAAGCTACTGCGACATCCTCATGCGCCCGATCTTCGACGGTAGCGGAGAACTATTAGGTTTCTTGGAAATACTTGATAAGCTTTCGTTTGCTTCAAACCGACCTTCAGCAGGAAAGATGGTCGGCGAATCAGAGGCATTTACAGCAATGCTAAACAAAATAAATCGCGCCGCTAACTCAGATATTTCAGTACTACTGTTTGGCGAAACCGGCACGGGTAAAGAGCTGGTGTCCCAAGCACTTCACTCGAGTAGTCACCGTGCTGGCAAACCATTTGTTGTCATCGAGTGTACCGGCATGTCTGACACGCTGCTTGAAAGCGAACTATTCGGTTATGAAAAAGGGGCATTTACGGGCGCAACCACAAATAAGAAAGGGCTCGTAGAAGCAGCGGAAGGCGGCACATTGTTTTTTGATGAAGTCGGCGATATCCCACTTTCCACACAAGTAAAGCTTCTGCGGCTGTTCGAGTCTCAAACTTATCGACCTGTAGGAAGCACTGTTTCTAAAAAGGCTGATTTTCGTTTGGTGTGTGCATCACACAAAAATTTAAAGCACATGGTGGAAACGGGCGAATTCAGACAAGACCTCTACTACCGCATTGCCGGTTTTCCTATCAACCTCCCTTCTTTAAGACAACGAAAATCAGATATAGCACTGATAGCCGCTCACTTTTTGGCAATGTCTAAAGAGAAAAAACGGTTTCATAAAAACGCGCTAGAAAAACTAGCCAACTATCCGTTTCCGGGAAACATTCGCGAACTTAAAAACATTGTAGACCAAGCTATTTTACTGGCTGATGAAACCGTTATTTACGATACAGACTTACCCGAGCTCGATAACATAAGCTCTGATGCTATCAATGATGCCTCGTCATTTCACGGTAACGTTGTAACCTTAGACGAAATGGAAAGCCAATACTTACGTCAGGTTCACACGTCTTTTGAAGGCGATACCCAGCAACTTGCACAAGCGCTGGGAGTGAGTACCCGTACACTTTACAGAAAGCTGAAAAAAGCGGGGGTTGGAGATACTTAAAAATAATAGGTAGAAAAATTACCAAAACGCAGGCTATGATAAAAAGGCGCTAACCAGATAAAGAAAAATGACTTTAAGACGCCTACTTACACTAACACTTTGCCTTTGTATGCTTTTGCAGAATGCATTAGCACTTGGCCTTGCTGCCCATACTATGCAGCAAGCACGTGCGTTTGTAGGTGAAGATATTGAACTTATTTGTACTGGCAAGACCATGCGCTACATTTCAATTAGCGCCACTGAGTTTGAAGGTGAGTTCGTTTTTGTTAGCCCCGAACTGCTCAAAGCACCCGCCGAGCACGTTGACTGTACCAATGGCACGCTAGCCGACTTACCTCAGGTTGACGAGCCACTACATGCCACATTACCTTTACTATCGCTGGTTCGCTATCGCGCCTTAGTCGCGCGTTTAGCGGCTAAGCCCTTTACAGATTTTGCTTACGCGGCGCCGCTAAGCCGCGCCCCACCACACGCATAACAACCTCCAAAACACACTGAGCATGCATGCCTTCACCATGCACAACACTCGTTTTTTAAAATGGAATTGTTATGAAGCAATCTATCATTGCGCTTGCCGTATTCACTGCGTGCGCGCCCGTACACATTTACGCAAACACCATCGACTTGGCCGATAACACTTCGACAGAAGTGGTCACCGTTATTGGCACACCGCTTTCCCTTAGCACGCAAAATATCGAGCAAGAGTCTGTTAGTGCTACCAGCAATATTGACGCTGACTTCGGCGATCAGCTTGCCACATTACCTGGCGTGTCGATATCTCGAAACGGCCCAGTCACCGGGCTTATTCAGTATAGAGGACTTTATGGTGACAGAGTTGGCGTAAGCATTGATGGCGTTGATATTGCTGGAGCAGGACCAAACGCCATGGACTCGCCCCTTTCTCATGTGCTGCCAGAACCAGGACTGACTGCCACCCTTTACCGGGGGATTGTGCCAGTAAGTGCAGGTGTGCAGACGCTAGGCGGAAAGCTTCGCATTCACTCTGATGCCTCAGCACTTTTTGACTTGAATACAGGCTTTAGCGGTAGCGTAAGTGCCAGCGCAATATCTCCGGGAAGCGGTCAGCAATACCAAGGCAATCTGTTTTATAAGAGTGAGCAGGCTTTTGTTAGCGGCGCCTTCACTCATCAGCAGCGCGACGAACAAAAGTCGGGAGATAACAGCGTTATACCAAACAGCCATTACCAAAGAAATGGCGGTAAGTTTAGGGCGGGCGTCGAGTGGGGCAATCACCAAATCGATGTGAGTTATCAGCAACTTAATACTAACGAAAGCGGCACGCCTGCTTTAGCCATGGACATTGGTTTTATTGATGCCGCTTGGTATCGACTGGGCTATCGCTATAACGCAAACGATAGGGAGTTCTTCACGTTAAGCTGGTTTGGCAACAGCAACCAACATGCCATGGACAACTTCTCACAGCGCATGGTGATGTCTGCCGACATGGCGAGAGAGAATAACGCTGATGCTATTGCTCAAGGTGTAGATGCCACCTATGTAATGCCATTTTATGAAGGTGACCTCAAACTGGGTGCCTATCTGCACCACAGCAGGAATAACTCGACCATCACCAACCCTAATAACGGCATGTTCTTCGTTGATAACTTTACCAACGTAGAAAAAGACACAGCCAGCGTATACGCAGAATGGCAGCGAGATAAAGCATCTTTTTCAACAACAATTGGTACCCGATATACACGTGTTGACATGGATGCCGGGCTAGCCGGTTCTAATATGGTTATGATGAACCCAGCCATTGCTTCACTCGTTGATGATTTCAACGCGGCAGAACGCAGTAAGAGCTATAACATGTTAGATATTGCCGCTAGCACGCGATATCACGCCAGCGACAATGTCGATGTTGTCCTTGGCGTATCGCAGAAAAACCGTGCCCCTACTTACTTCGAGCGCTATACGTGGCTACCTCTTGGTATTTCTGGGGGAATGGCAGACGGATTTAACTACATTGGTAACTTGGCTCTAGACAACGAAACTGCACGCCAAATAGATGTGGGTATTGATTACCGTTTCAAAAACTGGTCAGTTTCTCCTCGCCTCTTTTATCAAGATATTGAAGACTATATTACTGGTTCTCCCAGCACGAATATGGCTGCCAATATGGTCTCCACCATGATGGCAGGCACAACACCATTTCAGTGGACTAATACAGACGCCGTAATCAAAGGGGCAGATCTGACTGTTTCGGGTAATGTGTTTGATAACGTGAAGCTTAACGCAGTAGCAAGTGTTCAGCACGGTAATCGCGACGATATCGACGATGCGTTGTTTCGTATTGCCCCCGAACAGCTGATCACCACCATTCAATGGGACACACAGCTGCTTGATACGCCAATGGCACTCCAATTAACGTCAGAATTGGCAGGAGCACAAAACCACGTTTCAGCGCTACAAAGTGAAAACACTACCGCTGGATATGGATTGGTGCATATTACGGGGCTTTTCACCCTTATAGATAATGCACAGTCAAACCTTCAGGTAACGGCAACCGTTCATAACCTGTTTGATAAACACTACGCCCCACACACAGCAGGAATTAACCGCGTGATGAATACTGATGTTGCAGTAGGTGAGCGAGTACCCGCTGCGGGACGAGAGTGGCATTTATCGCTGAGCTACAGGTTCTAACCGTTTAAAACTCAAACTCCAAAAGGCATAAAGATAAACCAGTGATTCTCCTTCGCTGGTTTATCTACTCGTAATGTCTGATACACATGCCGTTTTAAACGCTAGAAATGAAAACTTGCGCACTAACGTAAGTATTTTGAAGGTAAAGAACTGTGTCAGATTACAGCGGGAAATAAGGTTGAGAATGCCTGCCACAAGAGCCGCAGGGCCAACAGTGTCACCACTATCTTGAACGCCAGCATAAATTTTTCAGCTGGGACACGCTTTAATACTTTCAAGCCGATGAATGTGCCGAGCGCACCACTGGCGATCATAATAATGATTAGCCCGGCCCACTGGGCAAAAGAAAACCCTACAAAGGTAAAAACAAACGCTTTAAGGCCGTGTTGCAGTGTCATACAGCTGGCAAACGTGCCGGTAACCTGCATTTTGCTGTAATTATTTCTGTGTACAAATGCCGCCACCAGAGGCCCTGTGGCACCTACAAACATTGAAACCAGCGTGGTTACCAACCCTGCCAATGTTCTACCCGCGGGGTTCATTTCTTGTGCTTTGGGTTTACTCCCCCACACCAGAAATAAAATAAATGCGGCAACCGCAAATTGAATAATAACCAACGGCAGCTGAACCACAACAAACGAGGCCAAAAAAGCGCCAACGATTGCGCCTAAAGAAAAATACTTCAGCATATTCCAGTCGATATGCCTTGCCGTCATCAGTGCACGGTTGCCGTTTGAACCAAGCTGTACTAAACCGTGAACCGGGATCAGCGCACTGACTGGCATAGTACCGGCCATTACTGCCAGTAATAAGACCCCGCCACCAATACCCAGCGTTGCTGTCATCATCGACGTAAAGAAGGAGGTAACAACAAGTACTACTGATGATGACATCGACATCGCATCATTGGCCGTTAACCAGCTATAAAGTAACTCCAAGGGTCAAATTCCACCTTAATTCGTAACACAGTTTGTATGGTTTGTGTGATCATTACACCAAAACATATCGTTCAAATATCATACAAAATTCACGCCTAGCGCGTAAGGTTATTTATCATGCCTTCTATAAGTTATTTAAACAAAGCACTTCGAGTAATACGTGACAAGCAGTGTACAAAAGGCGCTAAGCTAGTTGCCAGGCAACTTCTCCGCAATAGCGGGTTCACTGATAGAGATATTTATAATTGTTTAAAGCAGGGCTCGATTATTCGCATTACCATATTTGAAGCCTAGGGTAGCGTTACACCTTACATCTTATACCTTACACTTACCGCTTGCCCACCCACTCGCATGGGTCTAATTTCTACACCTAAAAACCCATTGACTTTCTTCATTATGCACAGGATACTCGGGTCATTAAATACTCACTAGCAGCGCACTGTTTTTAAATACTATGCCTAAAAACACGAATACACATACTGCTTACTCAGCGTCTGCGCTGATTATTATTCTCGCTATTCTAAGGAATGGGCGGGTTAGCTAGTGCGTAAATAGAATTCACTAAACCCGCCGCAAAGGCGGGTTTTTTATTGGCTCGTCTTGCGGTAAAAATAACGGAACGACAGCCATGAACAATCCAATATCTCACGTGTTACAACAGTTGCATGACGCAGTAAACCGCGGCGATCAAGACGCCTTATCCCAATGTTATGCTAGCGATGCAACAGTGGTCGCGACCCCTATGTCCAGCTCAACGCAAAACCAAGCCGCTGAAGAACATGCCACGCAGCGCGACTGCGTTGATGCCCTGCTTAAATTTCAAAAGAAATTCATGCCCGATCATTTTGTTACAACCGGAGATGAACGGGTTATACAAGCCGGTGACGTAGCGCTAGTCGTCGCGAAGCTTTACCTTGTTCCCAAAGCAACACCCAACGCCTTACCCTGCGAGGGTAAGCGCGCCGTTTATGTTCTGCAAAGGGATGCAAGTGGAGAATGGCGCTGTGTCATCGATAACTTCTTCGGTACTGATTTGTTAGATTTTGCGTGATTCTCTTTTATCCACAAGATCAGAGTCAAAAGCGGAAGTAGGTAAGTTGGGTCAGACGATTTCTTAAATAGGGGCATATTGCTATGCCCCTAGTCTTCATCTACGATCTAAATGCTTGTTAGCATTTTGCAGAGCACTACATCTAATTAGTGGTCGTGATCATCCTCTGGCACCTCAATAGGATCCAGCTCTACAATATTGGTTTCTGCATCACCACAGCCTGCGAGCAAAAGTGCGCTGGCTATGGCGCTTAGTACTAGTCTATTTTTCATGTGTGTATCCCTATCAATAATTCTTTTTTATAAGCTGATCTTAGAAATAACCGCGTACGCCGAAAGCAAAGTTTCTACCCGGACGTGGTGCAATATCTTTCAGAAATGAGGTGTGAACGCGCGCTTCTTCGTCGGTTAGGTTTTCACCGCTCAGGTAAACCGATAAATCAATATCTCCCAAAGGAATGTCGTACGTGATTGAAGCATCAACAAGGGTGTAGCCGTCCGTTTCAGTCTCGAACGTCGAGATATCATCTTGTTTCGCAAAATGGGTAATGTCTAAGTCGGCGCGAATGTTATCTAACGTGTAGGCAACGTGTGAGCCCACTCGCATGGGCGAAGTGCGAGGCAGTGCGCCACCATCTTTAAGGCGGGCTTTAACGTAGTCGGCGAAGAAATCGAGTTTTAGGTTGTCAGTGGTTTGCCAGGCAACTTGTAACTCAAAACCATGAAGGATGGCGTCAGCTGAACCAAACAGATAAACAGGTAGTTCATCGCTGTGTTCATCTTCGCTATGCTCTTCTTCACCGTGCCCCTCTTCGCCATGATCGTGGTCATGACCACTTTCAGCGAATAAGCCGGTTTCTTCTTGGAAGTAGTAGTTATCTACTTGGTTATAAAAAGCATTAAATACAAAGCCAACGTCACCCTGTGTTTTTCTGAACGTTAGGTCGATGTTATTTGCTGTCTCAAGATCGATTGCCGTTTGAGAAAGCACAAATTCGCCTTCCTCTGACAAATCAAACAGGGCGCCAATTTCATAGGTACGGGTGCCAATATGCGGGCCAAAAGAAAGAAGCTCAGAGGCAGAAGGGGCGCGCTCTGAACGGGAAAGTGAAACGCCCACGTTATAGCTTTCATTAATGGTATAAACTACACCCGCTGATAGCGATATAGGTGTAAACTCTTGATCTACCGCGAACTGTCGTACGAACTCGCTGCCTTCATGTTCGTCGTGAGCATGCTCATCATGATCATGTTCATCGTCGTGCTCGTGAGCGTCAAGCTCAGGCAACAGCACACTTGATGCGTCTAATGTTACGCTTTCCGCTCGCGCCCCTAATTGAACCAGAAAATCACCAAAGTGACGCTCTTCCATGAGTGCTACAGCAAACATCTCCATTTCTGAAGGCGGTGTAAAGGCTTCTTCGCCTTGAGCAAATACATCGCTCCCTTTGTAATGAAGGCTGATACCACCGCGCCAGCCAGCCATGGGTTTATGCAATAACTCTACGCGAAGTTCTTCGGTTTCATTACTAAAAGTGGTACCTACTAAACCGCCCTCAACTTCAGCATGTTCATAATCGGTATAGCCCGCTCTAAAGTGAACACTTTGCAAAAAGTCATTGGTAAAGTTGTACTCACTTAAAAGCTGATACTTAGTTTGCTCAAGATCAGCGAATACCGAAGTATCTCCGCCATGGCTGTGCCCAGGCACGCCATACTCTCGCTCAAATCGCTCTACCGCTACGCCAACATAGCCTTGGTCGAATAAATAGCTGGTCCCTAACGTAAACCCATTCGATTCTTCGTTACTGTTTTCAACCACATGGGCGCCATCTGGGTCATCAATGTCAGGGGCAACAGGTGTTTCATAATCATTTGAATCGCGATAAAAACCGTCAGCGTAAAAGGCTATGTTGTCCACCCCAGTAGTCACGTTAAACGTTCCAAGTTTCTGGTCGTTAACGGTTTGCGTTTCTAATACAAATTCACCGCGCGTTTCAGTGGACGTGGGCACACGTTGGTCAACTACGTTCACCACACCGCCTATCGCACCGCTTCCGAAGAACAGGGTTGCTGGCCCACGCAGCACTTCAATTTGTTTAGCGGTTGAGGCTTCACTTGCTACTGCGTGGTCGGGGCCAACACGGGAAACGTCGCTCACATCCAAGCCATTTTGAGTAATCAGTACCCGTGGTCCGCTAAGGCCACGAATAATTGGCGTGCTCGCAACATTGCCATGGAAGTTAGACTGTACGCCGGGTAATTTTTCTAGCGTATCGCCCAGCGTGGCCGCTTGTTGCCGACGTAAGGTTTCGCCAGATAACACGCTCACTGGTGTGGCCGATTCCATCACCGATAAATGCATAGGCGTGGCGTGCACGTCAATCACTTCGATAGCACTGCGCGCCAAGACAAAGTTAGCGCCTTCTGCGTTGTCAGATTGAACTTGCGTATGCTCATGTAAGTGAGCGAAGCCAGAGGCGAATATGTGAAGCGTATAGTCGCCTTCCTTTACGTTAGAGAAAGTAAACTCGCCCAGCTCGTTAGTGCTGGTAACGCGCTTTAGCGCCTCAATTTCAACAGTGGCATTGGCGAGCGGCTTTCCGGCTGCATTAGTTACCGTGCCAGAAAGTGTTTGTGCCAGCGCTGACGGAGATGCTAATAGCAACGCAGGCGCTAAAAGCGATAAGCCTAACGCCAATCGAGACAGTTTCATTATTCTAACCTCTGAATTTGTGTAATGTGATAATGTATCATATTTATTTTTATGGTATGTTATATTGTAACGTTTACGCAAGAGGTAAAAATGAAAACTATTTCTATTACGTGGAAGAATTCACAAAAAGCGCTACGCGCCTCTTCAACTTTTCTTAAGGTAGGTACTTTTGTCGGATTGAATTTGGCTGGGATGGGTATCAACGCTGTTCATGCTGCGCCTCATACTCACGGCGAAGGCAAACTACAAATCCTACAAGCGGGAAGTGAGTGGCAGTTTGTGCTGCAGCTGCCTGCTGCTGATGTTCTGGGGTTTGAATACGCGCCATCCACGACTAGCGAGAAAAAACGTTATAAAGAAACGCAAAAGGTTTTTCAGCGCTTTGACGATATTTTTACCCTGAGCAATACGTGTGAATTACTCGATACCACACTTGAAAGCCCATGGGAGGTAGCTAACGAGCATAACGAACATAACGAGCATAACGAGCATGACGAGCATGACGAGCATGACGAGCATGACGAGCATGACGAGCATGACGAGCATGACGAGCATGAAAGTGAACACGAAGACCATGCCCATCGCAACACGCATTCTGATTTTCGTGTCGCATATTTGCTTAGTTGCCAAGGCCCCGTAAAGCGTATTGAGATGACAGGGTTTCCCCATTGGCCAAGCCTGCAGCACGTTAATGCAATTTGGGTAACCAACAAAGGACAAGGCGCACTAGAGATAACGCCAAGTCAGCCAACCTTACTGATAAGCAGCTAGTTAGATTTTTTACTCTCTCAGGCGCAAGCTTCACCCATTATGCGTGCGCCATAGCAATTTTCGGACATACTATGAATTCGATATCTCAAGGAAGCAGCGCAATGCCAAAAATGCAGTTTATTTCAGACAGGCTCGCTATGCTCCTTTCATCCCTTTGCGTAGTACATTGTTTATTAACGCCTATTTTATTGATTTCCATACCTGCATTGGCAGGTGTGTCAATTCTCAATGATGAAACCTTCCATCAAATATTGCTGTTCTTTGTGCTGCCCATCGGTGTTTTTGCGCTCTCACTAGGCTACCTACATCACAAAAATAAGTGGGTAGTATTTGCTGGTGTTTTTGGCCTAACACTTTTAAGTAGTCCACTGCTCGTTGAGTGGATAGGCTTAGGACACGAAGTACTAGGTGAATATGGTGAAGTAACAATCACGGTAATCGCGTCGTTTATTATCGTTGGTGCGCACCTGATTAACTATCGGCTTAGGTCGACCGTGCAAGTGCCTATTTGCGAAGAGCGCGAGACCACCCAATCACAACCCTATTAGTTTCATCATAACCTCAAAAGCGGGTAATTCTTATCGAGCGACGCTCGATGTAAGCCGTTTTTGAGGTCTCATTCAGAGGTTATTTTGTCTAGTTTCAATCATTCCGACACGGTACTTCCCGATGTCACTACAGAGCATTCCACTGCGCAACTTCCTGTTATTGATAGTGTAGGCATGCAGGGCATTGCTATCCCTCTGCACGTGCTAGGTAAACGCGGTGAGCGCTTAGCCAGTAAGGCTACGGTTGATGTAACAGTAAGTTTAGATCATCCCAATGCTAAAGGCATTCACATGTCTCGATTGTACAGCTTGCTGCAGCGATATTTGAGCAACCAAGACTTACATAAGTCGGCACTTGTGTCGTTAATGAACGCGCTTATCGAGTCTCAAGATGAGCTGAGCAACAGCGCCCAGCTTAATCTACACTTTGACCTCACCGTGTCGCGTCCGGCGCTCATAAGTAGGATGTCAGGATATCAATCGTACCCTGCTTCACTTTGCGTAAGACGATCACCTGAACGTTATGAGGCACAGCTTAAGTTAAGAGTACCGTACTCTAGTACTTGTCCTTGTTCGGCCTCCCTCTCTCGCAAGGCGTTATCAGAAGTATTTGTGCAGCAGTTCGAAGGAAAAGGTTTATCCGTAGAAGAAATGGGCGCTTGGCTCGCTTCTAAACAAGCAAGCATCGCCACGGCGCATGCACAGCGTTCTTTTGCCGATATAACCCTAGATTTAAGCGACAACGAGATCCCCGATTTTATTGGTATTATTGACCTGATAGAAAACGCGTTAGGCACACCGCTTCAAACCGCAGTTAAGCGTGAAGATGAACAGGCGTTTGCCAAGCGTAATGCTGAAAACCTAATGTTTGTAGAAGATTCGGTAAGGCGACTGCATGAAGCGTTAAGTACGTATTACCAAGCTACCTATTTTCGTGTAAAAGTAGAACATCAAGAAAGTCTGCATGCACACGACGCCATTGCTGAATTATCAGGCCCTGTTCATCGATAAATTCAGACATAATTTGGGCGTTGAAACCGGTAGGCAGAAGAAATAATAAAAGGAAAATAACATTGTTATCTCTTAACAAGCTCTCTTACATCAGCAAAGCAGCGTGCATAGGCGCTGCAGTATCAGCTATTGCGGCGTGCTCGTCTGCGCCCTCAACCCCGCTTGCTGGTGTAAAATCACACACTCTGTCAAATGCTGTGATATACCAAACCAGCAGCAAAGAGTACCCTGTTCTTTCAAGTTTTGTGTATGGCCAAGCTATTTCAGCGCTACCTACGCGTTTTGCTAATGGCGATGTTGTGGTGATGGATGTTGATGAAACCGTGCTAGACAATAGCACCTATCAAAAAGAACGGGAAAGTGCTGGCTTGGGATATTCTTCACAAAGCTGGGCCGAATGGGTAAAACGTGAAGAAGCCACACTTGTGCCTGGTGTAGCCGCTTTCATCGATGAAGTTGTTGCACGAAATGGCAAGGTGGCGCTTATTACGAATCGCAATAAAGCGCTTGATAGTCACACCTGGAATAACCTTTTGGCGCAAGGTTTGCCGCTTACCACGAGTAATACCTGTGTTGTTGGCCGCACTGCTGAAGACAAAGAAGCGGTAGGCCAAGAAGGTATGGTTAATGACAAAGACTTGCGCAGAATGCAGCTTACCCAAGGCAAGATCGCATGTTCGAATACGTCTAAAGACGCGACGTCTACGTGGGCTGTGCCTCACACTATTATCATGCAAATTGGCGACAACATTGAAGATGTGGGCGGCGTAACCCAAGAATCTGCCAACGTTGAGTTGCTCATGCCACGAGTGGGCACAGAGATTTTTATTCTGCCAAACCCCATGTATGGTTCTTGGTAGACCATTGATAAAGTAAAATCAACGAATGTCGCTTTCTATATGGAAAGCGCCGTTCGTTAGATTAGCGTTGTCATCGTTAATGCCATTTCCCAGCCCTGAATAGGGCTTTATTTCTACCACATCCAGTAAGTAAGCGGATGTGCCCTGAGGGTCTTCGTACAACCCGGTAGAAAACTCACCCGAGAACGTGTACGCCTGCTGGATGTCTATTCCTCTAATTCCGCCTTGCTCGTGGGTATTATTCAACGAAACAAACACAATTTGATTCGGTGGCGGTGGTGGGTAATGAATACACGCGCCGAAATAAGGCACAATGAAGAACGCCGTTATTTCTCGCTGTGCATTGGCCTCTACAGGCACAATAAACCCGCTGAGTTCGACGTACTTGCCGTTAAATGTGTCAACCGTATTCACTGAGATAAGCGCTTGCTGGTATTCATCGTCAAACGTGCGTTGAATAGACTGAAATACCTGTTCGTGAAGGGGTAAATTCTGCTGAGGATTTTGAGTCGATCGGGTCTTGCCCAACAGCGCCTTTTCGGCGTCAGGTAACAGCGCGTCCCACGATAAGGGTTGGAACTGTTGAACGGTAGTTAACCTGTGGCTGTCTTGATAAATCGCCGTGTTATTCTCGAAAAAGCGCTCAATTACGCTATCAAGCTTACCCCTCAGGCCGAGCCCCACCAGCGCGCCCAATGCAATCAAAGCAATAAGAGAAGCCAGTAAAACGTACGTGGCGCGCTTCATACATTATCCTAGCTTTTAACTTGCTAAAATTTTGACTTTGCGGGTGTAAGTTACCGGCACATTCTTTTTAAGCGCATAGACTTTTAGAACAAGTTCGTGCGTGCCTTCTTCTTGTGCCTGAAAGCTAATGGCTTGTTCGCCCTTTGTAGACGGCAGAGAAAAGCGCTGCGGCGACAGTAGCGTTACGCCATCACTTGCCATCACATCTACGCTAACTTCTTTGTAGTTCGAAGGAATGGTAAATCGCAGCGGAACGGCTGACGCCTCAAGCTTAGCCACTTCTCGCTTTCTGTCGATATTGAGCGAAATGAGCGGCTCCTTAGCTGCCGCTAAATGCTGTTGCATCATGGGGTGCTGAAAGCCAAACTGCATGTTTCCCATACCTGCGTGTAGTTCACACGCAGTACTATGAAATGCTATAAGACTTGATAAAACGGTAGCTGCAACGACTGTTTTTTTCATATCAGTTACTCCTCGTAAAGCGCGAAGCTGTCTAGCACTAACGAATAAGCAGATGTACCTAGTGCGCTTTCGTGGTTGTCTATTTTTACCGTGCCTTCAAACCAATAAGGGTCGTACAAGTTCTCAACTGCAATGCCTTCTTTGTATTCAACATACAAAATTTGATTTGGCGGCGGTGGTGGCATGTGCAAGCAAGCCCCAAAATAAGGAACGACGAAAAAAGCCGTCGCTTTTTGCTCATCGTTTTGCTCTAAAGGCACAATAAATCCAGGGATGCGGATAGCCTTCCCGTCAAATGCCTCTATCACTCGCGTCGACACTAACGCTTGTTGGTATCGCTGTGCTTGTTCATCTTCTAGCTGCTTTGAAGCAAAATCATCGACAGAGTCGGCGGCAGAGCCATCGGCAATATCGTTTAAAAACTCAGGCCTATTTAAAAGCGCGCTCAAATCGTCCTCGGGCATAAGAGCTACCCAGTCAATTTCCTCGTAATTGGCGGCTTGGGTTGGGTTTAACGTGCTAAATAAAACCAATAGTGCCGCAATTAAACCGAATTTAACGCTAGAAAGCGTGACAGAAAATTTCACAAAGATGACCTAACATACTATTTAACAATCACGTTATAACATATCACAACGTAGTAAATTGCAATAAGCGTTTATCTTTGCAAAATGTTACTTAGCGCCAATTACTCAATAGAAAATGCTTTGCTAGCGCATTTGTGAAGCATCAGTTAATTACGCTAGCTCCCGTTCACTTTTAAGCCCAAGCACGTGTTTAAAAAATAGCGTTGCTGGGCAAAAGCCAGTGAAGCTCTGTTGGAACAAGTTTGCGCCAATAAACACGGTAAACCACATAAAGTTTGCATGAACAAAATGGGTTAGTAATACAGACAACAACACCATGAGCCCTGCGAAGGCGGTTAATGCTTTTTCCTGAGACATAACGTAATCCTTAGATATTGGAAGAGATTAAAAATAAAATCGATAGGCAATAAACGCATTACTTGCGTCTTCAAACTGCCCCCAAAACGTATAGTTATCCTTACCTGAAAAGACATTCACCCCCGCTCGCACTTGCCACTTGTCGGTGGGCGAATAAGCCACTGTAGTCTTTAGGTATCCGTCGCTATCGCTGGGTGAATAAAACAGAAAAGTATTTAACGTCAGTGTTTGACGAAGTGCTAACCACGTTAAACGGGTCGTCACCCAATGGCGGTATTTTTCTTGAACTCGCTCAGAAGACGAGACTGTTCTATCTAGGCCATCCGCATTGTGTAAGTACTCGGTGTACCACTGGAAACTACCGGTAAGATTTGCGGCAATTTCTTGGCTATAGCCTAGTAAGAAACGACTTTGATCATTCGCTATTTGCCCGTTACTTCCATCTATGTCTTCAAGGCTGTTGTAGAAAACATATTCCGCATTTGCTATCCCCCGCCCCAGAGGCGCGACAACACTTGCGCCATAGGCATTCATTTTACTGTAGCGCGGTCTTCCAAGAGAATCTGTCGCGGTGGGCTGCCTTGTATAACCGGTGTAACCATAGCCTGCAATCTCCATCCCCTTAACAGATTTATACACCCTTAAGGCAAGCTCACTTCCTCGTGGGCGATTATCACGTTCAACAGAAAACGAAGGGGCAATGTTTTCATCCAATTGCGGGCTGTAAAAAGAAAATATTTCGCCTGTAATACCAATATCAGGCTCAAATTCAGGTGTGACGACTAAATCTACATTGGCAAAATCCGTGTAGCCCGACACCTTTAATGCATTACTCGGCGCTTTAAGGTATTCGTCTTCTCTTCCTGCAAAGAACGACTGATAATCTTTAGGGAAGAGATCATTTAAGAACAAGTAATCCCCTGTCCCCCAGGTCAGCACTTGCTTACCGACTTTAATGTCAAATGCATTTGCCCAGTCCCCCGTGCCGACTAAAGCGCTGGGTAGAATACTGCTTAAGCTACCTTGCCATGCCAGTTCGCGAAGTTGTGATCCCCACGACGACGTTACGCCGTCATACCAAACGTCTGCTTTACTGGAAATGGAGGAACTATCTAATGCATAGTCTGCGCGAAGTTGAACTCTGGCGTCGCGCAATGTGCTGTTATTTAACACGGATGGCGCGTTAGCTGCTTGGAAACTCTCGTTCATTTGTGAATTCTGACTGCCAAACGCGGTAGCCATGTCACGGAAAAAACGGTTTCCAACGGCGAGCTCGGCAAAGCCAGAAATACGAAGTTTACTTTTGCTCTCAGTGCCCCATTCGTCATCCCACTCGTCATTCCAATCATCACCTGATTCGACATTGTCGTCCCCAGGCCACACGCTGTCCCACTCGTCGTTTGCGTTAGCTTTGTACTCTTGTGTGCCGATTTTTAACGGGTCTTTTGGGTTCTGGCTTTCAACATTTAACGTCTGAGCGCTTAACGGTAAACTTACTACTGCCATTAATGCAAAAATGAAAATAATCGGCGCGAGCAAAGCGTGCGCCCTCCATTGCTTTTTAACCCACTCAGAAAGACCATAGGCTTGGCTAGGCAGCGTTATCCATATGGATGGAGCTAGTAATTTAGGCAAGCGCACCGTGCTAAATTCCTTTTTCAAGATTGTGTTATTTAATATAGCGTTGCGGTGGCACACGTAGGCTACGCTCACTAAATATGCTATCTGGAAGACCTATGTCGTATTCAATCCCTCTGAATTCCATAAGGGTATAGCCACCTGATGCAAGGTCCGTCACCTTACTCCTCACCACAGTAGGATTGCCCTGTATAGTCTCAATGGTCACAGCTTCAACGCGGCGGTAGTTATTGTCACCCTTATAAAAGTTAATTAAGGTGGGCAAATAAGTGTCTTTGTCTATCTCTACTACATAGTGGCTGAACTCTACGAGCGCTGTGTCCTTAGGCGTCGCTTTTAAGCGATAATGAGTTTGGGTTTGTTCAAGCAGCTCAAAACTGTCTTGCGCCGTTGCGCGGCCTGAAACATCTTCATAGAAGAAATGAGAACCAACAAACGATGTACGTTTATCGCCTGCGGCGATTCGCTTTACTAAATCTAAAGCCGGCAAATATAACCAACGGTCGTCATCAGAATTAAGCGCCGCATGCTTTTCAACGCGAAATACCGTACCTTCAACTTCAGTAGGACGGCTAAAGAAAACCAGCATTCGTTGATCGCCGGTGTCGGCGCCTGCATCATTCAGCACATCTTTGCGCAGAATAGTAAACTGACGCATTTGCTTTCGACCTTGCTCATCTACAATCAGCATTCTCGCCATTGAACGCCCGTCATTGCCTGCGTAATACGCTGCTTGCTCGGCCTTATTGACGATTTCGGCAACATCTATATTACTACCGTTTTGGTTTGCCAAGGCTTGAGCGAATCCATTACCCGATATAAGTAATAGCGCAACAAGGCCCCTGAACATGCTTCGAAGGTTTCGTATTTTTGGTCGACGCCACATGAACACTGATAATATGGAAATACGCATTTTAGGCCTCCTTGAAAACCCAACGTTTAAGCAACGTCATAGCAGCTGGCAACACCAGCAGCGTAACGAGTGCTGAAATAAACATAATACTTGCCAGAAAAATGCCCACGGTGATGTAAGGCACAAGTGGTGCTAAAAGCAGCGGCGTAAAGCCAAGCGCGATGACCAGCGCATTACGAGTAATAGCGCTAGCAGGCTCTTCAAACATGGCATCAAACGTTTTACTCACGCTACCCGTTTGCTTGTAAATCTCTTTGGCTCTAGCCAGAAAGTGAATGGCAAAGTCTACCGACAAACCCAATGTCAGGGCTGAAAGCACGGCAATAGGCATATCGTAATCTTTACCTACAATGCCAATAGCACCGTAAATAAAGGTGATAGTTATGGTAAGGGGCAGCATGGCTAATACACCGAATATCAGTGAGCGCAGCAGCAATACCATCATCACAAAAACAATAATGAAGGCGCTAAGTAAGCTGTCTAACATGCCTGCAACCATGTTGTCCTGCCACACCACATTTAGGTATGCCTTACCTGCCCATTGATATGTCAGGCCATCAGGCAGTGTGTGTTGAGCGAAGTAGTTATCGACTAACTCAATTACCTCGGTCATATCTTGGTTGTCACCACTGGATAGTTGTAGCCACACCAAGGTTTTACGATAGTCTGGTGTCACGAAATGCCACAAGTCTTGAGGCCTATGAGAGGACTGATATTGCAAGAGCGTCTGTGCTATCGCCGGCTGAGTATTAGGTAACTCGTAGTCGCTGTCATTGCCCGAATGCAGCTCTCGGTTAACCACTTTAATCACATCACTGAGGGACTGAGTTTTACCCACCAGCGTTTGAGTGCTTAGGTAATTTTGCAGGTCTGAAAGCAGCGCTACATTATCGGGCTGTTGAAACGTTTTGCTTGTGCCTTTAATTTCATCAATGCTTGAAAGCAATCGATTTAAAGCGTCATATTCGTCGCTCTCAAGATCACCAAATAATGCATCATCGACGGCAAATGCGAGAGTCTCAAAATTATTGCCGGCATTTTCATTGTTTAGTGTATCGAGGGTTGTTTCACGCCATTCATCTAATGAAGGGGGCAACTCTGCACTTAGCAGTATTTCACCTGCACTTTTCAGCTTGCGGGTATCTTCAATAACAATGTACGCGTTATACGTACCCGCAAACTCCCTATTAAGCGCATTATCGGCTACACGAATTTCATGATTTTCTTTAAACCAGCGCACAGGATTATCGTTAATTTGTATTTGGAAAATACCCCACACTGATACCGCTGAAATCACCATAAACGCAACGAGTAATGCCCCTTTATAATTTAGCGCCAAGGTGCGAATACCGTACACAAATCGCTGTAAGTATGTTGTTTTCATTGATGAGGTATTGGCATCGGCGTGCAGTGCAGACTGCAATTTTGCGAGCGCCTCTGGCGACATTCTTGATATATAAGCAGGTATAAAGGTAAGCGTAATAGCGAAAGCCAACAGAATACCTGAGCCAATGAAAGCACCGAAAATCTGTACGGGTGGAATGGGAGTTAGCATAAGTGAATAGAACCCTGCCGCAGAGGTCAGCGACGTAAACAGCATCGGCTGAAATAGGTGTTCAACCACTGTGGTAATCACTTGATCGGCCTTTTGACCTGGTTTATAGCGGTCTGAAAACTCAGACAATATATGCACCGAGTCAACAACAGCGATAGGCATCAAAAATATGGCAATCATGGATGACATGATGTGCACAGTGAAACCTAAGCCGATTAGCGCCCCCATTGTGATAATTACCGTTGCCATTGCCACCACCATCGGGGCGGTAATCAGCGTAAAATTGCGGAAAAAGACAAAGAGGAGGATAAAAATCATTAGTCCCGCAGCTGGCGCTGAAATTGCCATTTGAATAAACATTTCAACGCCGAATTGATCTTCAGCAACAGGGAGTCCTGTTATGTGCCACTGCAATGTTTCGTTTGTTGTATTCGCGCCAATATAGGCACGAATGTCTTCCGCAATACGGAAGCTCTCATTTTTATCTTTAATGGGCACATAGATAGCCGCAGCATTGTGTGATGAGGAAGCCAGGCTCCCCTGTAACATTGGAAGGCGTGCAATAGCATTGGCAATGTAATCTGCTTCCTCTTGCGATGATGGGGCTTGTGACATCATCCAAGAGAACTTGAGCTCACCGTCGTCACCTTGAGTAATATTGTCCACTGTTGAGAACGACATGACATCTCTAGCAATAACCCCCTCAGTGTTTAATATTTGCTGGGTAACACCGTCTATTGCTTGCAGGTTGTTTGGTGTGTAGATGCCTTTATTGGTACTTAAAGCAGCATTATGAGTGGCTGTGTCATTGGCTGGTGATGCTATAACCCCCACCACTATCGCGTCGTGCATAGCAAAAGTATGCTTCACATCGTTATGAAAGACGCGGGCAGGATGATTGGCTTCAAGCATATTCTCTGGGTCGGTGTCTATCGTAATTAGCCGCATTTGATAAGCGCAAAAGACAACAGCCAACAGTAAAGCGGCATAAACCCACTTACCTTTCCGGGTAGAGAGGAACAGTAATTTTTCAATAACTGCCGTGAACATAGCTATGAACTCCTACTAGGAAATACATTGATTCCCTCTAATCGTGATACGACTGGGTTAACTCCATCCACTGTGTTTCCTTGGCGTGTTGAGTGGCGCTCCACTTTCACAAACCATGACCTTTGATCTGCAGAACATTTCACAACGCCTACCTGCGTTAGCAAAAACAATGGGTACATTTATGGGCCACAGCGTTTATGGGACACAGTATTAAATTAGATTACTCTAATATATAAATAATCTAATGTATTTTTAGAAAAGATCAAGAGCAATGCGACGAGTAACACAGAGAAAAGAAAAGTGTTTGTAAAACGCTACACACCACCGAGAAAAAACTACATACCTACTCAACCTTAGTTTTTCAAATACGAGCTACCCGCTGTCCAAAAATAAAAATAATCTTTAAAAATCAGTAAGTTAAAATTATTCTAAATTGAATTTAAGGTTTGGCACAGATCACGCATACATTAGACTAACGGATAAATACAGAACGCAGTTTGTAGCTAGGATAGCTTTAGCGACGGAGAGGCCAAATTGCGTAGATGACAAATACTGAAGGTGACGACATGGGAAGTGCATGGAGTGTGTCACCAAGGAAAAACGGATGTGTCAGTATTGTAGCTAATGGATGCCTGTAGAAGATTCGTTAAATTGCTGGTCGATGATGAGGTTAGGTAAAAGACAACCTAATTAAACTCGCAGGATGCAAGGCACTTGTTTCATAAGGATTGCAAACAAGCTCTGAGTACCTACATCGCAAGCACCGACAGTGATGTCTCGTGCAGCAAGGGATTGTTGACCCAATTTGGATTCGTTGAATGTACGTGTGTGTTGCTTCAGCGAGACCATAGTGAGGACACTGGTAATGTCGTCGATGTTATTAGTGAGTTGTCATCCGACGACTACCCTCTCCCCTCAAAGGCCCATCCCGGCCTTTACATACCTCTGATTTTGGCCCGCCTTTGGCGGGCATTTTTTTATCTTCATTTGTGATAAAATTGCGTTGATTCTTTATCGCCTAACAAAAGGGCTACCTGCGTGCTTTCGCCGTCTGCATCTACTATCGTTTTTAGAGTTCTTTTTTGTGCGTTGCTCGCTACGTCTGTTGGCCAAAGCGTAATGCTTACCACACTCCCTTCTATGGGGCGACAGGCGAACCTTTCTGAATTCCACATTGCCACTATTATGTCTAGCTCTGCACTTATCTTTGCGTTCGGTACGAATGTGTGGAGCAAAGTCGCTAAGCGTGCGGGCTTTAAACGTATTTTAATGGTTGGTCTGTCGGGTTATAGCTTGGGCACATTTGCCTTCGCTAGTGCATGGATGGCAGGATTTTCTGGCATTATAAGCGGCACCAATTTGTTTTTGGCATTGTTGATAAGCCGAAGTCTGCAATCAACCATTATGTCTGCAACTCCGCCTTCTGCGGTAGGTTACGCCGTCGCCATCAGTACGCCCCAAAGTCGAGTAAGTGCAATCAGCAAAGTCACCTCTGCAAGCAACGTAGGGCAAATTGTGGGGCCCGCCTACGCTGGGCTTTTAGTCGGTTTTGGCTTATTAGCACCGTTGTACAGCATCGTTTTGCTAACCTTGCTGGCGCTTACATTGGTATATTTTAAGCTACCTGTTCTGCCGCCTATGTCTCAGCAAAAAAACGCTCAGCAGACTAGCGACAATAACCAAGCGCCTAGCAAAGTACCTTATGTATTCGTCGCTGCATGTATTTGTGTATTTTGCGCAATGGCTATGATGCAGCAATCACTGGGTTTCTTTTTTATCGATTTTTACGACTATTCACCCGTAGACGCTGCTCGGCAAGTGGGTTTCGCGATGATGGTCAGTGCTGCCGCGTCTCTTACAGCCCAATTTGGGTGGGTACAAAAAGGCCGAATAAGCAAAGAAGCGATGATCACTATCGCGCTTCCGCTATTGGGCTTAGCCTACTTGCTGCTCTTTCTTCAACATTCGTTATTTATGCTTTATGCGGCCATGACATTAATGGGTTTAGGTATGGGAATGGCCTACCCATCTTTGGCAGCTGCAGCAACGACCTACTGCGCCCCCTCTCAACAAGCCACTATCACTGGGTTAATTACAGCGACTACTGCCATGGGCTACGTAATAGGTCCGCCACTGGCAGCTTTCATTTACCAACTGGATATCGCGCTTCCGTTCGCTATAGCGTCAGTGCTAATCGCAGCAACCACGTGCGTCGTCTACATAACATTGAAAAGAATTAGACACGTTGGCTAGGGCCTGTTAACCGTTGCTATACATTTGGCCCAATTCGTCATCAAAGCTAAACAGGCCTTAGCGAATTAATGTCAGCCTGACAGGTGACAGGAATACGCCTATTTCAAAGGTATCTATTTTTTTACCTTTTATTTTTAAAAAAGCGGAACCTTTCTATAATTAGGCTATCTTAACTTATACATGAAGTCGTTGAGTGTGCGTCTTTGTGGTGTGTAAATGTGTTTTCCAAGTTATGTTGTGGTTTTTTAAGGGGCTTTTTAGCCCCTTTTCTTTTGCTCTAATCTTTCCTTTTCCAGTGCGTATTCCTCGCTTATTGTTATAGTACTAATCCAACGTACACCTATCTATTTTATTTGTATTAGTTTCTCTCAAGACCGGTCAGTTAATCTAAAAAATAGAACTAAACAATCCTGATCATTTCACCTTTAGAAATAGAAATGAGAATTATTTCCAAATAGAATGACTACTCAAGATCACAGGAGTAAGCTAATGTCTAAACCGCAACCTCGCAGAGCTATTGTCACCCAATCAGTCCGAATTACCCCAAATATGCAGCGTGTACACCTTAGTGGGGAAGACCTTCTTACCTTTCCCTCGGTTACTGCAGGTGCGTACATCAAACTTATGTTCGACCTAGAAGGAAACCCGCTGAAACGCCCCACAGATACGAGCCAAGTGGCAATGCGCACCTATACGGTTGCGCACTTTGACGCAGAGAAGCCTGAAATGATTCTGGATATGGTTATCCATGCCGATGGTGGTAAAACTGGCCCTGCGTCGGCATGGGCGACAAGTACAAAGCCTGGCGACATCATCACGCTCGCAGGGCCCGGTTCTAGTAAGGGACTCAGCGAGCAATATGATTGGATACTGTTGGCTGGCGACATGACAGCGCTTCCTAGTATTAGAAATCACCTCGCCGAGCTTCCTGTGCAAACCAAAGGCTACGCCGTGATTAAAATTGAAGACGAAAAGGATGCGGTTACACTTAAGAAGCCCGAAGGAGTAACGGTGATATGGGAACATGAGCAATCTTTACCTTCCCGCCTTGACCAGTTAACTTGGCTCGACGGAACCCCCACAGTTTGGGTGGCGTGTGAATTTTCTGATATGCGGGCGATTCGGGCATGGCTCAAGGACGAAAAATCCGTGGCGCACGAGAATATTTATATTAGTAGCTACTGGAAGAAAGGCCGCAGCGAAGATCAACATAAAATAGAAAAAAGGCAGGACAGTGAAGCGTATGCTAAAACATTGGCTTAGTTGATGATTATGCTTCCTGTAGGCTTTGCAAGAACTTGTAAATTCTGCATAAAAACCAACTGTACGGTAGAATTTTCATAAACAATAAATTCAATACTTTCATACACCTACAAAATGGAACAGCATTTGCTGCTAAGAAAATAACTGGCCAATTATTCCGCCAGTTTTTTCAACCAATTGTTTGGATAAGGAGAGCAAGTTATGAACAGTGATCGTATTGAAGGTAATTGGAAAGAAATGAAAGGTAAGGTGCAGCAAAAGTGGGGCAAACTTACCGATGACGACCTAGATGTAATTGACGGTCGACGTGAAGAACTAGTAGGTAAGATTCAACAAGCTTATGGCAAAAGCCGTGACGAAGCTGAAAAAGAGGTCGATGGTTATTTTAATTAATCGCCGTCTTCAATATATGAATTAAGACACTGGCAGTATAACAATCTGGTATCACTGTATTGTTAATCTTTACTGCAACTAAAAGGGCCGCTGCATAATGCAGCGGCCCTTTTTATTTGTGTCAAAGTCAAGGGAGGTTATGCCCTTTGATTTTTTATCACTCTTCCGTCTTAGGCTGTAAGTTATCGCGAACTTCCCTTGCGTCAAAGCTCGTTGCCGACGTTGGACGCGTACCTTTGCCTATCTCAATGCTCAAGATACTTTCGATCTCACTTTGCTGAGAGCCCCCTACAAATACACCCGTTTCGAATTGGGTAGTAGGGTGGTAGGACGTTCTGCAAGTGAGCACACCGCATTCGGTAACCCGTGCATATCGCTGGCTAAAGCCTGCGGTAGGTGTGGTTTGCACGGTCTCTTTATCTACTAAGGTCTCTCGGCCAGTCACTACAAACCAGTCGTAACCTTCTAATAACGTAAGCTCGGCAGCACGGAGCATGGCGTAATCCATCGCCTTGCCTTTATCAGACCCCTTCGCTTTGAAATGCACGCGATATTGGGTATCACTCAACTTACTTTCCGTGTAGCCAAAGCCGCCTTTTTTGGCCTGTCTATAATCGGGTTGACTGGCGCAGCCCGCCATAATTAATACCGCAAGTACTAACATAATTTTAGTTTTCATCATTTACTCCTTCGGCCTTATCAGCTAGCCAAGTTGCTTCAATTGCGTTTTTCTCTTGCTCTCGGTTTAATGGCGCAGACGCCATCATCTTGTCTAACTCTTCTTCCATTACTTTAGCGCTAGTGGCGGTTTGATATTGACCTGCATTCTCACCTAGCTCGTCCAATTTGCTAGCGGCAAGCTGCCACGCACCTTGCTTATCTTTACAAGCAATCATTACATTTAGTTCATCTTTCGATGCGACTTCAGCCTGTCTACAGTAGTTAAACTCCGTATTTACGAAAGACAACTGTGGCGTAACCGTCACGCCTGAATCAAAGGTTGTTGCTTCGCCAGTTAGGTTACTGTCGAGTACCGATGATACTCTCGCCCAATGAGAAGGCTGCGTTGTTTCAGCGCCCTGTTGATTAAAGAACACTAAGCCCGCTAATACCGCCACACTCGCAGCTATTGCAAAAGGCCCCTTCCACTTCGTTTGTTTATGTGGCGCACTATTAGTTGAATTCGCTTTCTTTGGAAACGGCTTAACGTTTTCCGCAGAGCTTTGATTTACGGAGCTTTGATTTGCAGCGCTTGCGCTGGCTAAGCTTGCATCAGATGCCTGTACGCCGTTTGCCTGGCTTAACGGTTTTTCATCACTCAAAAGTGCCACGATTTCTTTAGGCAGCGCCACTGCTGTCGCTTTTTCTGCAGCCACCTTCACAACTCTATCCACTTCTGCAAGTGCGGCGAGTCGGTCAGAAACGGTAACATCGTGCGCTATCGCTTCACGAACCAGATCCATCTCAGCGGTATCTAACTCTCCATCTAAAAATGCTGAGAGTTTTTCGTCAGTTAAGATCACGATAGCACCTCGTTTTGACCATTTAGTAAGTTTGATATTTTTGCTCTCGCTCTGGCAAGACGGCTCATAATAGTGCCCGTCGGTACCTGCAACACTTCAGAAGCATCCGCGTAACTCATCCCTTGTACAGCAACCAAAGAAAGGGTTTCTCTTTGCTCACAGGGTAACTCATCCATAGCGCTTGAGACTTGTTTAAGCGTAATTGTCTGCGTTATAGCGTCATCTATGTCATTGCAGCTATTCGCCGATTGCGCTTCATAGGAAAGGGCATCAGTCGCATTGGTTCTAACTTTCTTCGCTCTGTAATCGTCTATCCAACAGTTGCGGCACACTCTAAATGCCCAAGCCATTAATGTAACTTGCTCAGGAAGCGGTTTACTCAATAGCCGTTCAAGCGTGTTCTGAAGTAAATCATCAGCATCATGCATGTTACCCGTCAACGAATATGCAAACTTTCGCAATGACGGGACGAGTTCAGTCAACTCATCTTTCATTTTCATGTACCTTTGTGAGGTTTCCCGTTATCTCTACCCTGTTAACGAGCCACTTTTGTTTTTATTCCACGTACTACGACCTATTTTTTTGCTGCACTGTATTGCACCGGTCTATGAGCCATCTAGACAAGGCGAATGTTTAACAGTCTAAAGGGTCGCATTGGAATTTTTCTTCTGTCTAATCGTCACTACACTGTAAGGTAGTGGTAAATGCCTGTTCGCCCTTAACGCACATTTAGAACAACGTTTGTGCACAATGAACCACAGGCTTCTAATAGAGGCTATGGCACAATTTATGCCATTCCTTCTTTAGGCACCGATCTGCCCCAACGTTAACGTAAAGGTAGTAAAATGAAGTACACACTCATTGTGGCGATTTTGAGTTTGATTGCGGCACCAATATCACAAGCCCAACTAGCAGGAACATTGAATCAAGTGGTGTCTCCTGTGCGTCCGATAATTGATAGAACCTCCTCCGACCTAAAGGCCATTCGCGAGGAAGCAAGACGAAAAGCACAATCATCTATCGAAGGCACCAGAGACTTATCAACAGTGGCGTCGGGCGTACTAAGCGACATTCCTGCCCCCCAATTTATCGCTCCTGCAGCAACCACTATTTTATCGACTTCAGGCCAGGTAGTTGTTAATGAAGTAGCGGTTGAAAGTGGCTTTCTGGCTGTCGAAAAAGAGTGGCTATTCCTAGGAGAAGAAGCCGACAAAGTACACTTTCAAGGTGCCAATATTGAAATACAAAAAGCTCAGTTTTTGCCCGCGCTCTCTCAGTGGCTTTTTAAAGTTAAAGTCACAGGAGATGAGGATGATGTGTCGTCTATTCGCAACAGTTTGCCCCATAATTTGCAGTCTCAAATTGGTCGAAATCATATTTATTTATCACAGACCAAGCCCACTTCGAACGGGTCTTTTCAAGAGATAAGCAGTGAAAAGCTGGAAACCTGTCCAACCCCACTGCGCATTGGAATGGTTGATACTCATGTAGCGTCCAATCACCCACTGCTCTCACACGTTAATCTAACGCAAGCGTCTTTTATTGTTGGTCATAATCAAGATAGGAATCAGGAGCAAGATGGCAATGCGGGCAGCGAAACTGACGTTGCCTTTTCGTCAGACCACGGTACCGCAGTAGCCAGCCTATTGGCGGCGTCGTTGCCAAAGTCTAGCCAGGTGTTTAACGCCAGTGTGTTTTATTCGCGTAATAGTGTTAGCCAAGGCGCTACGCTGATGTCGTTAATTGAAGGTTTAAACTATCTTGCATCACAGCAGGTAGACGCCATAAACATGAGTCTTGCAGGTCCCGACAACCCTATTTTAGCGCGGGTTATAAATCAATTGGATAAGAGCGGTATTCAAATCATTGCTGCGGTGGGCAACGAGGGGCCAGCCTCTTTACCCTTGTACCCCGCGGCTTATACAGAAACATTGGGCATTACGGCCGTTGATAAATCTAATGTAATTTACCGGTGGGCAAACCAAGGGGATTACGTTGATTTTGCTGCGTTTGGCGTGTCGGTAAATGCCGCACATCCTAATGGAAAAACGATCAGGCAAACGGGAACCTCTATGGCTTCACCGCGCGCCACCGCTTTGTATGCATGCTTTTTGCGCGAAAAACAAGAAAGGAACGCTGCCTTGTTGAAACTTCAGCAGCTAGCTTTAGATGCAGGGGCTCCCGGACGAGACAGCGTATTCGGTTTTGGTGTGCTGCCTTAAATTAAGCGTGCTGTTCATTATAGAATTTATATTAACGCCCACTAAAAATGAACGTTAATGCCTAACTCAGCAATGGTTTCTTGATAATTTGCGCCATCGACACTAGAAGCAAAGTCTCCATATTGCGTAGACAGTTTAATATCAACATTGTTGTGAATGGCGTAATCGGCACTCATCTCAACAACGTGTCTGTCGTCTTCCCTGCCTATACCTCCATCTTGTTCTGAGGCGTAATCTCTTACATCTAATTGATAGGCAACCGTAAGCTTCAAGGGTTTACTAAACACCGCTAGAGGATAGGTGTACGCTAGATCCATCCCAATACTGGTGTAATCGAACACATTATTTTGGGCATCTTCATTTTGATACTTAAGTGCGATTTGGAAGAAGTCTTCCCCTTCGAAGAAGTAAAATAGGTCACTGCGCACAGCAGCTGCTTCACTATCTCGAATTGGCGCACCTTCAGGCGTGTTCTCGAATTGTTTATCGATAAGGTCGCTACTAACACGCAAGTAAGTGCGCTGCCCCAACAATTTTCCGACAGATAATCCAGACTGTTGATAGGTGAGGAAGTCACGCCCGTCTAGCTCAGCGCTAGCGTGATAGTAGTGCGCTCCTAGTTTGGCGAAGTCAAACGCATAGCTGGTGCTAGCGGACAGTGTGGTAAGGCCAAGATCGAACTCGCTTAGCGTTTGATAGTTGGTATTCGCCTGACTTACCGACAGTACATTTTCCCATTTCGCTGTGGGCTTCACCAGCACCTTTAGCTGAGCTTCTGACTGTACCGCGTCGTCGGCCACATCTGAATTCGTATCGAGCTCGCTAACGCTCACATTGCTATCAGAGCGGTACCCTAAATAGCCAGACCCTGAGAATGAAATCGTTTGGTGTTTTGCGTTTGTATGATTCGCATCTTCATCATTGTGCGAGTGACTGTCAGAGCCCGCATTAGCAGCGCTACTACCGAGTAAAACAGCTGCCACGGACGGCAATAGGCATTTGCGGCCGCCACGAATAAGGTTGTTTGTTGTTGATGAGTGTTGAAGTATTTGCGTATTCATTGTTGTTACCTACCACAGAGAAAGTGAAACTTAGCGATTGCTGTTTTTAAGGAGAGACGTGAGATTTGACTTGAGGTGCTCGCTTTAAGGAATGCACGATAGCGAGGCAGTGTATTCGCACCTGCAGCCTAGACCTTAAATAGCGGCTTGCCTTTCTATTTAGACAAGCCGCACTCAGACTTTAAGGTGGCTATTTAACGTGCTAGCTCAAGATTGCTCTACGCCCACCTAATGGTTTAGGCCTTTATATTAAAGGCCAAGCGCACCTGAAATACTTGAAGCTACGTTGTCGTTTACAGTGCTTGTTACGGCGCTTTCAACCGAACTCGCCACGGTATTATTTACGGTGCTTGCTACGGTGCTATCCACCGTATTTGCTACCGTGCCTTCTACCGTACCTTCTACCGTATTTCCTACCGTATTTCCTACCGTATTTGCGACTGTTGCTGACACAGTTTGCTCGACTGTATTTGAAACTGCGCCTTCTACAGAGCTATCCACCGTACTTGCTACCGTGCTTTCTACCGTGCCTTCTACCGTATTTCCTACCGTGTCAATAATTGTTCCTTCGACAGCGGTGCCAACCATTCCGGTTACAGAACTGGTCACTGAGCTTGCTACGGTGCTGGCTGCTGTATTGGCTACGCCGCCGTTTACCGCACTTTCGATGGTGCCTGCAGCCGTGTTCGATAAGGTACTACCTGCTGCTGTTTCTGCAGTATTGTTTAGTGCACCACTTACACTGCCAGCTAGCGAACCTCCTGCGGTATTTTCCGCGCCATTGTTTGCTAGTGAACCGATTTGGTTCAATGCCAAGCTTGGCGCTGTCTGCGCTGTACTTTCTGCTTCACTTTCTGCTCCATCGACTTGTTCTGCATTTCCAGACGCTGATGACAGTACAGATAATGACCCAGATACACTACTTGTCAGTGCGCCTGCCACTGGCGAAGTTATCGAGTTCGCCATATCTGATGTTGCAGAAACTTGACTCACTCCCTGATCGGCAGATAGATCGTTGCTTGTTTGGTTTGCGGATAATTGTAAACCGGTATCGGCTGAGCTCTCGGTGGACATTTGGCTCTGCGTAGATGCTTCGCCTTCGGCAGAAGTCTGCGTATTAACCTGATTTGCAGACTGTGTAGTTGCACCGCTTGTTAGTGAAAGTGATGTAGAAGTCGACGCATTAGCTGATGTGTTAGCAGAGAACGTGGTTTCTTGAGCCAACACAGACGTTGACGCGATACCTAAAGCCAGTGCAATTGCAGTATTTAACTTTTTCATCCGTTTATCTCCGTTTTTCATAAAGGACACTGAGATAACGATTGAAGAAAAGTTTTTATTCCGCACTGAGTTTGATTTTTTTAAAAGAATTAAAAAAGCCCTGTAAAAACAGGGCTTTTCGAACTATTTTTCTGAAGCAGTCATGCTCTTTTCCCACCAGGGAAGTGAAAAATCTATATTATCTGGGTCGTAAGTTTTGGCATATTTCATTTTAACTGAACTCCAAAACGCAGCTTTGAAAGCAGGGTCGTAAATAACAAACTCACCCTTTTCGCGATACTGTTCAAACAGTTTTTGATAAGCTCCTACTGGTGTTAACGGGTTATCCTGTTGAAAAACCACATCTCCGCCGTACGCTTCGTAAAGGGCTTTCGATACTTTCCAGCTTTTTGCCATGCCTTCCGCCATTGCCAAACGATAACGCTCTAGCTCTTCATCTTGATAGGCGCCATCGCTGTCCAAATCAACGGTCCATAATTTTATTACAGAATACGCAGATTGAATTTCGCTTTCATTTGGCTCTATCGCATTTTTATCGGCAAAATCTGAAAGAACAGACTCGGTAATTTTATTACCAAGTGCACGCTGAGCTAAAATAGCTCGTACTTCTTTCTCAGACTTGTCAGTTAAAATAGACTGAAAACGGTCAACATCAGCCTGTGAAGGCTGTAGTTCAGTATTAGAAATAGATTTGTTGAACAAACGAGCAATAATCTCGTTTGCGGCTTGCGGTGTATTAATCCCAAGCGAAACCACTATGGCTGCAAATAACACCATAGGAATAACGTTCGAACGCGTCACTTTGTATGCTTCCCTAAGTTCCAATAATTAGCATAAGCACAAGACACATTCATTTATTATTGTAAGAATTTTCCGTTGTCTTGCGAAATGACATCTATAAGGCTTTATACTTTAGATTAGTTTTGTTTAAAATTCCACTTTCTTACGCATAGATTTTTTAGCACCTTGTTGTTTTTTTACATCTACACGACGTGCTTTTGCCGCACGGCTCACCTTTGTTTTTATGCGCGGTTTTTGTTCAATTGTCGCAGCCTTTATCCACGCAACAAGTCGCGCTAGCGCATCTTCTCTGTTTTGTTCTTGCGTTCGATAATTTTGCGCTTTAAGCACAAAAACACCGTCGTTGGTTACGCGACTATCTTTAAGCTGAAGTAGCTTTTCTTTCAGCTTTTCAGGCAGCGATGATCCATTTATGTCGAAGCGTAAATGTATGGCGCTACTTACTTTGTTCACATTCTGCCCACCGCTACCTTGTGCTCGAATAGCTTGCAATTCAGCTTCGCTTTCATCTATCGCGATAGAAGGGGTTATTATTAATTCCATCTCAAATCCTAATACGTCATGGCGTAACCACGTTAACGTTGCAGCACTAGCGGCTCTACATCTATAGGTCACTATCACTACTGCTTACTTGACCATTTTTGCGTTAACCGATAGGTTGTTTTTTATCCTTATTTTGGACATAAAACATGATCATCGCATTGCTCATCATTATTTGTATCGTTGTAGCGCTTATTTGGTTTACCGCCAAAATGGACAGCAATATCGAAGCTTCATTCACACCATCAGGAAAACTTACGCCTGTTGATGGTGGAATTATTCACTGGCAAAAGCAAGGAAACGGTCCGGCGCTTGTGCTGATTCATGGTTTACTTGGCAATAGTAACAATTTTAGCGAATTAGCAAAAACCCTCGCTTCCCGCTACACGGTCTATACCATTGATCGTCCAGGCAGCGGATTTTCGAGCCGCTATAAAAGCACATCCGCCAGCTTCGAACAGCAAAGTAAAATGATACTCGAGTGGATGCAAAAAGAGGGAATAGGTAGTGCGAGCATCGCTGGGCATTCAATGGGAGGAGGAATTGCACTGAGGATGGCAATCGATGCACCTGACAAAATAAAATCGGTTTCGCTTCTATGCCCGTTAACTACACCACTAAAAGGTGGTGCCGGGCCTCTTTCGGTGCTTTACATACCCAATGAATGGGTACGCAGCAGTGTTGCAAAAACCATTGCCAGTCCACTGCGTGCAAAGTTAGGTCGAAAACAAGTCGCACAAATTTTTCACCCCGAACCTGTCCCCCCGTCCTTTTCAACTGAAGGCGGTGGTTTATTAGCGCTTCACTCTCGAAGCTTTTATGAAGGTAGCAGAGATACAGTATCTGCGCAGGGCAGTCTGCACCGTCAGCAAACTCGTTATGAAGATATTCAATGCCCTGTTGGGGTATTGTATGGTGAAAAAGATACTATCTTGAGGCCCGACGAGCACATCACCGCGGTAACAAAGGCAATAGGAAGTGCGGTACACAAAATTATTTCTGGCGCTGGCCACATGATCCCCGTTACTCAGGTGCAAGCGTGCGCAGACTTTATAATATCGATTGACGAAAGCGCTTAAGTAAGTGGCTTAGTGAAGCCTTGCACCTGTCTTTTCAACGTGCTCTTTATGAGAAAACTCAACAACGGCGAGTGTGCGCTCTCGACCACAAGTCGACTGCTTCAGTTTGCGAAGCTGATCGGCGACTCTCTCAATGCCGTCATACGCTTTGCACATTTCAAAAGGGGTCGCGCCCAGCGTTATATTGTAACTGCTAAACCACGCCTTCATTTGCTCACTGTCCCCATCTGACAATGAAATGAGTAAATGATACATACGAATAAAAGCGAGCTGCTTTCTGTACTCTGATGTGCCACTCTCAAACCCAAGTAGCGTAGTCTGCGCCAAAGAAGATGGAGAAATACCCAATATTTCAGAAGCTTGCTTGATATTTAAACCGAGTTCCTGGTATGCCCAAGTGAAGGCTTTCGTAACAACGCTGGTAGGAAATAGTGATCTATTCATAATATCGCCTCGTTTCATCGAACAATGTTATACAGATGTTATGAAACGTTGCGAAATGCGTACCAAGTTTTATCTACAGCTTCATTGCTACTTTCTCACGATGCAAATCGATGCCATCTTTATCGACGGAAAATCCTTTTGAAGACAACCAATCAACAGCATCTTCTATGGAATCCACAAAAATATAATCAATATTGGTATCGCGATACACGCGTTTAAGTTGCGCCTGCGTGGTTGCTCGAACGCTTGACTCTCCCATCACTAATGCCACATGAGTGAGCCCTATGGGATTTACCGAAGCCACACGTTCGTGAAGCAGCGCTTCAGCATCAGGAATGAGTAGTGATTCGCCAACAACACTAACAATATCGCACCAAGCTTTCCCATGTAAGCACTCGGAAAGCGTGCGATACTCACTGGCAAAGCTATTTACACACTCTCTGTTCCACGGCCCATAAGCTTGCGTTAGCACCGCATCACCACAGCGTGTAATAATAAATTCACCATGAGCATACTGCATATAACCACCTAACTACTTCGATAAAATATTAAGCTAGCAAATACCGTTAAGGCGATATATGCCTTTGACTACGAGTTGTTTTGAAACAACACGTAGTCAAAGTATGGTTCAGTATTGAGAAAATTGAAAATTAAGCGGCAAGAATGTTGATCAGCTCAGCAAACGTAGGGCGGCCCTGTATATCAAGCGGCAAACGCAGCTCTCTAGCAATGTCACTCACGCTGATTACGCCACGAATTTCATGGCTGTCTCTGTCCATGACAAGGCAATGGTGCTGCCCGTAGTCTTTGAGTGTTTCTATCACGTCGCCCACTGATGAACGTATTAGCTCACTGAAATCAAACGACATGAGCGAGGTTTTAGGACGCATGAAATCATGAACAGTGAGCTCTTCTCGCTTAATCTTAAGCTCGCTCACACGCTGAATGATTTGCTGTTCACCGACATCGTGACTGGTCACAATACCAATAAAACGGTTCTCACTGTTTACCACCAGCATCATACGCACATGAGACTGACGCATAATCGACTCTATTTTCGTCGCTGGAGTTCGAGCATCAATAACGTGTGGTAAGTGCTGCTTAAAGTCAGTGAAGACCGCCATAGCAGATGATTTTACAGTAATAGTGTTTTCAACAACCGGCCATGCCAATGTATCGATAGCTTCGGTTTTATATAGATTTAAGGCGTGCATACCTTTCTCCTAATCAAAAATAAAAAATTCAGTTTTTTAATGATTAAGTGAAAGAAGGTGGCCCTCGAATGATGTTATCGCGCTGCCTAGTAAAGGCTTTTGCATCAATCGTTTTTCCAGCCGAAAACCGGTATTTTTCCAAGCCGCTGGTGATGTCGACAAACGAAATGCCATCATCAATGTCGTCGTCAGATACTTCAAAAGCGGAGCTTTCCCATTCGCTAATGAGGGTTGAGAGCGTATTTGCACTGTTCGACTGCCCCGCAATATTTTGCACACTTCTTCCCTCTCCCAATACGGAGACGGATACTAGTGATGAAAATAACGCTGGCAGAATAACGGCCAACAAAACGTACGAAACGCGCAAAGCGTACAACCTCTACTGAACTAAACAACATTGAAGCAAAGCAGCCACTTTTGTTACTGCCTATTTAAACTATAAGAGTATTTAGCGCGTTTAATAGAGGTGTTTAGCGCATTTTATCGACCATTAAACGACGCGTCTTCGAAAACTAATCGTGTCGCGACTCAGGTTTGGTGGGTTGTTTGCTGTACATTCGTTCTAAAAACAAGAACGAACACTCCCATTAAATGTGATGTTTAGCCAACGTAATTAGAAATACACTAGATTCAATTGATGCATGAGGTGTTTTTTCAGCGGTCATTTAGCGTTTGAGATAACGCATTAACTGAAGGTCTAAACAACCTGATTGCAAGTAAGTAATAACGGAAGTGATATGAAATCAAGATGGTCCAGACCTATAGTTATTTTGCATTGGATATCTGCCATTGCCATTGTCGGCATGTTTGCTTCAGGGCTGTGGATGGTCGACCTCACATATTACAGCGACTGGTATAAGACGGCACCGCATTGGTACAAGAGTGTTGGATTAATTTTGCTTGCCATCACTGTTATTCGCTTAGTCACGCGCGTTGTTACTTCACGGCCGCCGTCACATGGCACCCCGTTAGAAAAAAGGTTAAGTCGCATAGGTCATGGGCTTCTGTACACCTTGATTATCATGCTATTCGCGAGCGGCTATTTAATTTCAACGGCCGATGGAAGAAGCATCGACGTATTTAATTGGTTTTCTGTACCTGCAATGGGCGAATTCTTTGAAAATCAAGAAGACATTGCAGGAGAGGCCCATTTTTATATTGCGTGGTCAGTGATTGTATTGGCGATCATTCACGCGCTGGCTGCGCTGAAACACCACTTTATTAGTAACGATGACACACTGAAGCAGATGTTACGGCTTCGATGATATTGAGGAAAAAGGAGAAATGATGAAGAAGTTAACACTTGCCTTGGCCGCTGCGCTGTCTTTAAGCACCGCTAACGCCGCAGATTATGTGATTGATAGCAAAGGCGCCCACGCGTCTATCAACTTTAAAATTCAACACTTGGGCTACTCGTGGCTTACTGGTCGCTTCAACGATTTTAAAGGTACTTTTAGTTACGACGACGCAGCACCTAGTGCAGCAAAAATTATGGTGACTATCGATACCGACAGTATCGACTCAAACCACGCAGAGCGTGACAAGCACCTTAAGAGCGACGATTTCTTAAACGTTGACGACTTTCCAGAGGCGAAGTTTGTCAGCACAAAAATTGTCGATAAAGGCAATGGCATGATGGATGTAATGGGTGACTTCACGCTTCATGGTGTAACAAAGCCTATTACAATTGAAGCCAAAAAGATTGGCGAAGGCAAAGACCCATGGGGCGGCTATCGTGCAGGCTTTATGGGCACAACGACGATTGCACTTAAAGATTATGGCATCGACTATGATTTAGGCCCAGCGTCGCAAACGGTAGAATTAGAGCTTCACGTTGAAGGCGTGAAACAATAGCTATTTACATTTAGTCCCAGCGAACTAAATTTATGATTTAAGAAAGCCCCAAACATGGGGCTTTTTTACATGTGGTTAGTGAAGCTTCAGCTTAGGGCTGATGGCCTGACTTAACTTCTTCACAAGGAGCTTTAGAGCACCTTTAATTTTTCCGTGTACTGCAAACTGGTGCATATTATACAAAGAAACGTAAACCAACTTAGCTAGACGCCCTTCAATGAACATACTGCTGTTTGACAGTGAGCCCATTAAGCTTCCAACAGTGCTGTATTTACTTAAGTGAACCAAGGATCCATAGTCCTTGTAAGTAAAATCTTTCGTGTCTTTTTGATTAAATAACGACGTTATATTATGCGCAACAATATCCGCCATTTGGTGGGCAGACTGCGCTCGAGGCGGCACCCACTTCCCATTTTCCTGCTGGAAACCGCAGCAATCGCCTAGCACCCAAATATTCTTATGAGATGAACTGCGAAGCTGCTTATCAACAAGAATTTGATTGGCTCTGTTCGTTTCAAAAAGCGCAAGCTTTGTTATGAAGTCCGGTGCTTTCACCCCCGCAGCCCACACCATTAAATCAGCGTCAATCCGACCACCGTCTTTTGTGATCAGCCCTTTCGCGTCGGCTTCTGCCACCATGGTTTGCTCTTTAATATCTACGCCCAACTTATGCAGCGCTTTTCTTGCAGAGTTTGCTATACGCTCAGGTAGCGCAGGCAATATACGCTCTCCCGCTTCTACGATCGTAATCTTAAGACGAGAAGCTGACATGTCTGGCATTCCGTACGCCTTGGACAAATTCGCCACATGGTGAAGTTGAGCGGCTAGCTCAGTACCTGTTGCTCCTGCCCCGACAATAGCGACATCAATTCTGGCGTCTTTATCTTCTTGCTGATTGATGCGGATTAGTTGATTAAGAAGCGCTCTGTGAAAACGTTCAGCTTGCTTTAACGAGTCAAGAAAGTAGCAATGCTCAGCAACGCCAGGTGTGCCAAAGTCGTTACTCACGCTGCCAACCGCCAGCACTAACTGGTCATAATGAATCTCGCGTTCAGGCAAAACCTGAGTCCCTTCTTCGTCAATTAAAGGCGACAAAGTTATGGTTTGCGCTTGCGCGTTAAGCGAGCACATTTCACCTAATTGAAAGCGGTAGTGGTGAGCTGCAGCGTGGATGGCGTAGTCCACACCGTCTGAATGCTTATCAATTACACCGGCGGCCACTTCGTGTAATAGCGGCTTCCAGATATGGGTTCGACTGCGGTCGACGAGGGTAATTTCGGCTTGTTTCTTTCTCCCGAGGGTGCGGCTTAAGCGACTGGCTAATTCAAGACCACCAGCACCGCCACCAACAATTACTATTTTTTGCATGGGTATACCTATTAACAATCATTCCACGTATGTCGCCTGACCTTTCCAAGCGCTATACATGGCGTGACTGAGACCCATGCTGATGCCTACAGACTACGCCTGATGCCGCTGGGGTACAAGCAAATCACGGCAATAGTCTGTATTTTCAAGATTAATAATTATCTATTACGGTTGCTTATTTGAATCTATAACGTGAACGATGCCGTTATCATGAAGTTTCGAGGCCGCCCAGGAAAATATCGAGGGCCTGTGAAGCTAGTAAAATCGGCGCGTTCAGCGTATTCCGTATCAAATACGTTGTTAACCCGCACATACAATGTAACGTCTTCGTTCACGCTGTAGCGTACACGCGCATGTACCAAGTCATGCCCCTCGTACTCGTTGAGATTTTCAGCGTCGGTGAAATAGCTCGAAACATGCTGCCACTCTAGCTGCGTTTGTACCTTGCTCGACATCTCAAAGCTTAAACGAGCGTTAAACTGAAGCTTTGGCGCAGTATCAATATCATTACCTTTAATGTCTTGTTCACCTGAGAGCTGACTGTGCTCGTAGGTATGCCTTGCGTATGTACCAGCAAAATCTAAGCGCAGTATATCGCTTAACGGTTGGTCAAAAGTAAGCTCTACGCCTCTATGCCACGTTTCGCCGTTGCTTACGTTGAAAAAGTCGCTGTCGCGGTAAATCACATTATCTTTTTGTAGGCTGTAAAGGCTAAGCGTATAGCTGCCGTCAAATAGTGTACCTGTAACGCCCATCTCGATATTATCGGCCGTTACCGAGTCAAGATCAGTAACAGTCTGTGCACGCTGCAAACGATACAGCTCTGTTGCCTGAGGCGCGCGATAGCCTCTTGCGATGCCGCCAAATAACTGTGTTTGAGGATTAAGTTGATAACGAAGTGAAAGCTTCGGACTAAAGTTATCAAAATCATTTTCGCTGTCTGCTGGTCTGGAATATCTGCAGCCGCCAAAACCGCACTGTGTGCCATCTTCGCGTACACGACCAACATTCATATTGTTGGTGTAGTCGTATTGCATAGACTCAAAGCGCCCGCCGACAGAAATAGCCCAACGCTCAGCTTGCCAATTAAAGGTAAAGAAAGGCGCAAATAGCGTGGCATCTACATCATAATCATAGTGTTTACCTGCAGGAATGGTTTCAACCAAAAAGGCTGACCCTTCTGTGGCGCTGTCTTGTGACTGGGTTAATTCACCTTCTGTGTATTCTACGTCTAATCCTATATCTGCACTTAGGCTGTCATTAATGACGTAATGGAACTGAGAAAGCACACCCACGCCTTTTTGGGCATTCGTTTCAAGGGGTTTGCCTGGAAGAAAATGCATTCTAAAACGCATGTTCTGGTTGCGTACGTAAGGTGTAATCGACAGTGCATGACCACCGCTAAAGCTTGTATCGAACTTGCTCCATAGCCTAAAACTTTCTGCTTTTCGAAACGCTTCGGGGTTTGGGTTGCTTTTGGCTATTTGTGTATTTTTGTAGCTTTCAAACCCTTCGATGTAGCCGGCAGTTTCTTGGTCCAGATGGGTATAGGTAAGGCCGCTCGTGATAACCGAGTTATCCCACTCTAGCCTGTGGCGAAGCGAGACTTTCTCTTGGTCAACGCCCTCTTCATTTCGATATCCTGTATCTCTGGTAACACTGGCAGCAATACCCACGCCGCTGCGACCAAAGTATTTCCCTTCTTTAAGCTTTACGCGATGAAACCCATAAGACCCGTAATCAACGCTAACCTCTCCGTCGCCTTGGGTTGTGTCAGGGGTAATCACATTAATCACACCATGTATCGCATTAGAGCCATAAAGCGCTGACGCAGGGCCTTTTATCACGTCAATACGCTGTGCAATTTCACCGTGTGCTTCAAACAGCTCGTTAATATTGCAAAAACCTGCTGCGCGCAACGCAATACCGTCTTCTGCTGCTAAAATTCCGCCGCACGCGCCAGCGCCGGTTAACACTGGCGAACGAAGGGCTGGTAAATACTCTTGCCCATTGCCCCGCTGTACGCCTGCACCCGCAATGTAATTCAGCGACTCTTGGATATGTTGAAATGAAAGCAGCGAAAGCGTTTCTTCTGAAATAGACGACACTGCATAACCGGAAGCATTCATATTTCCCTGTATACGAGAAGACGTGGTTTCAATTCTTTCTATTTCATTGGTTTGTTGAGCGATGGCTGAATGCGATAGCAGAGACACAGCTAACAACGATAGAGGAAAGCTTGGGGCAAAGCGCATTATCTATCCTTATGATGACAAAATGTTTTTTTAGCAACTGATGCTAGTGTATCGTTAATTTAGGCAAAAATGGGTTAAAACTCGCTAAACTGTTGCGGCATTTTGACAATTACGTCATATCTCTGAGTTAAGCGTTGGCGTAGACTTTGCAGTTCGCAGACTTAACTGTCACAACACAAGTCTTAGTTTTATACATTAATACTAATTTACGTGTATCTAACGCATATAGACTGGCAGTACGTTAGTAGATTGCAGCAATGGGTTAATCACTCTTTGCCTGAAGTAAGAACACCAAACTTTGTTCGCTGGAGGAACCATTGGACACACTTATTCCTAGTCTTTCACAGCTTATCGAATTCGCTGTTGCCCCCGTATTTTTACTTACCGGTATTGCGGGCTTCCTCAATGTTATGTCGTCTCGGCTGGGCCGAATATCAGACAGGGTGAGGGTGGCGGAAAGACAGATTCATACTCTATCAGACCCGCATATTGTCGATCGCTCAAAAAAAGAAATTAAGGTGCTATGGCGCAGAGTAAAAGTGATTAACTGGGCGATAGGGCTGTGTGTCGCCGCTGGACTGATGGTGTGTACCGTCATTATGGCGCTGTTTTCTGGGTCTCTATGGGTTGTCGATTTAAAAACACCAGTCATCGTACTATTCATACTGGCTATGATGTTTCTAATCAGTGCGCTCATTGTTTTTCTGGTTGAAGTAAAACTTGCGACAAATACCATAAATATGGTCAGAACCATCCGCTAACCACGTATCGACAACGGCTTGCTCGCTGGCGTTCAATTGATCCCATCAGCGACACACCAAAAAGGCGGATAGAGCGTAATGTTTACCTTCTCTATCCGCCTACTTATTTTTAGGGTGTCGCGATTGGCTTAGTTTTGAAACTAACATTCATATGCAAAGAAGCAACGTTGCCTCAATGTTTGCCATACTATCGACTACTCGTCCTCAGCGAGTGTATCTAATACAGAAAACAGAACGTTAGCGCCAATTCGCGACACTTCTTGGTCGTACTTGTTCTCTACGTTAACGCCTTCTTGACCGCCAGCCAAATCACTAATAGCTCGAACAATAATCCAGTCAACGTCGTTAACGGTACATACTTGACCTATTGCGGCTGACTCCATCTCAGTTACTTCGGCATTGAACACGTCTCTTGTCCACTTTCGATACTCGCGGTTATCCATAAAGACAGACCCGGTAATACCATTTCCGCCTACAAAGAGCTCGGCATCCCGCTCACCAAGCACGCGCTGCGTTGGCATAGTGCTCATAGCTTGTTTCGCCGCAGTTAAAAGACGCGGTGTCGCGCTGAAATAGGCGGTATCTTGTGGTTTATCCATCCCCTCTTTCACAATAAGCACTTCGTCAGGATGAATGAAGTGAAAGGGCTTATATTTTGGTGTGTGAGGATCTTTAGCGCGGCGTTCATCTTGCTCTTCAATGAACCTTGCATAATATTCAGGCAGTATGTATTCCCCCGGAGCATTCGGATCTTCATTGGTGTACACACTCTCATCATGGTAGTACCAACGCGCCGGAACAATGACGTCACCCGGTTGCCATTTTGGGTTAACCGCTCCCGCAATCCCCATGTAAACCACTTGCTTAACCGGAAAGTAATCCAACGCCATCTGCATAGTCATAGCAGCGTTTGCAATGCTCATTCCCGTAGCGAATATTAATATTGGCTCGTCGTGATAGGTACCTATGCGATACGTAACGCCTTTGATGGTTGTGGTTGTGTGAATGGATGCATTGGGATCTTGCTCAATACGATTAAGGATACCCTGCATTTCGGGTGCGTAGGCTACGGTAACAGCAGTAAACGCAGGCTGTGAGAACGCGGCGGGCCCGTATGAAGCGCCATCGGACGTTTTAGTAGAAGTACAACCGCCCATCCACGAGGTGGAGAGCAGAACAATAATCATCAAAGTAAACTGTTTCATTCGCGATTCTCAGCTGCATAGTTAGTGAATAGTTAAACTAGCACTTTAATCGGGCAAAGAAACGCTGGATTTCAATAATTTACCATTTAAAAACATAAAGAAAACATCTTTAAAACAAGGTGAGCTCCAAAATTACTTTTGGCTACAAATGCGAAGAGAATGCATAACTTTCCAATGTAAGCATTGCGTAAAGACCTGCTTCAAAAGCGTTCATCAACGTTAAAATACGGTAGAATTCGACTATTTCCGTCGTTAATTTGCTACAAATGAACAGTCAAGATACTGCGGCCAATAAAAAGGATTAACTAAGCGCCATGAATACTAAATTACTTCGCTCTCTTCAGGTTTTTGTTGCAGTAACAGATAGCGGTAGCATGAGTGTAGCTGCTAGAGAGCTGCACATGACTGTCTCTGCTATTAGTCAGCAGTTAAGAAAGCTAGAACACGATATCGGCCTTAGCCTTTTTAACCGAAATACCCGAAGCTTGAGCCTAACGGAAGCAGGGCGCGTCTATTACGAAACCAGTAAGCAAATGCTGCAAACCGCAGAACTTGCCCAGCAAAAAATTGAAAGTCTGCAGGATGATCCCACAGGTAAAATAAACATCATCGCGCCGGAGGGTTTTGGCGGAGGACTGTTAAGCGAGCCACTGAAAAAGCTTTGTGAAGAATTTCCTAAAATAACTATTTCTTTAACCGTAACTGACGAGCCTAAAGACATTATCGCTTCCAGTGCCGATCTTGTTCTTTGCTTCGCCCCAGTCTCAGATACAAATTTCAGCAGTTTGGTACTCGCGACCTGGAAGCGCATTTTATGTGTCTCTGCAGACCATCCACTTGCAAACGAAACTCTGACTTCGCCTGAAGCGCTTAACGCGCATACATACATTGCTCACAGACATATTGAAGAATACGTCATGAAGCACGAAAGCGAAGGCGAGTATGAATTGGATACACAACGCATTGATGTCAACTCAATGCAGACATTGATTAAACTTACTCAAGATAGTGTTGGCTATGCGGTTCTTCCCGAACCAGAAGTGAGACATCTATTAAAGTCTGGTGAAATGAAGCAGCTCTTCACTGACTGGGAGTTACCAGATTATACGGTTTATGCGGTTACACCGAAAAGGGAGCTAATGCCTGCAAAAATCGGCGCAGCAATTACATGTCTTCAAGATTTATTTGCGCAAATTTAGTCGTTAAACAGCGCACAAGAACCCCATCGCACATAAAAAATGCGACGTTATACCAGTGTGCAAAGGTCATTACCAAAAAGGCAGCGTAAATACGCTGCCTTTCTTATTTGACTTGGCTTCTTTGAAATTAGAAGCGAGTGTTCATTTGAACACTTAGAATGTGCGCAGTAGCTGACTGTGTACCAGAGAAGTTAGTGGTAAAGTCAGTACCAGGAAGAACATTGCTTAGAATCGTTCTATCTTTGTCGATATTCGCTTCACGGCCATCAATGAATACGTAAGCCACGTCTATTGATGTATCTTCGCTAACCGTGTAAGTCATACCACCAGAGAACCAATGACGGTCTGTATCTGGGATACTTAGTGAGCGATTTTCTACCGATACCACACCATCATCATAAGCATAGCCAGCACGAAGGGTAATTTCATCGTTTAGGATGTAAGTTACACCAAGCGCTGCACGCCATGAGTCGTCGAAATTCTCTTCTTTAATTAGGAAATCGATGCCGTCTTCTAGGTTAGCTTCAAGCTTCTCAAACGTACTCCAGTCAGTGAAAGTAACACTTGCTTGTACAGACCACTGATTGTCAATTTTTTGATCAATCGCTAGCTCTGTAATCGCAGCAAGGTTCAAATCTAGACTACCAGGCTGGTTTAAGTTGATAGGAAACACTGGCGTCTCTGAAGATACCGCGCCTTCTAGTTCTAGTTTCGTTTCTGCACGGTATGAAAGCGCAACATTAGTCATATCAGTTGGTTGCCAGAAAATACCGGCGTTCCAACCATAGCCCCAATCGTCACCTTCCATGCTAAACAGTGAATTGCCAGGAGTAAGCGTAGGCAATGTAATACCTAATGCTTCTGCTGTTGGTGCTAGGCCTGCAACAGTGCCCGCTAGCGTGTTTGATACACCAGAACCAATTTCAGCTTCAGCGTAAGTGATGTTTAAACCAAAACCTACCATAAGCTGCTTATTTACTTTATAAGATACAGCAGGGTTTAGGGTTACCGTTTTTACTTCAGCTGTGTCAGCAAAATGCAGCGCACCAAAATCATCAGAGTAATCTGAACGAAGACCGTAGGTTGTGAATACACCTACACCAGCAGATAGCTTTTCATTAATTGGGCTTACATAAAAGAATCCTGGAACAAAAGCAGTATCTGCAATGTTGTCTTCTGCTGCTGGCATAGGTTGGCCAACTGGGGCTTCGCCTAACGCATAGCTAACATCACCATCGATATCTACGTTCGGATCGATAAAGCTTACTGATGCACTGAACTCAGCTTCTTTAAATACACCAATCGCTGCAGGGTTAGTTGCTAAAATGGAGGCATTCTCTGGCTTAGCTGCTTGACCAGCCATGGCACGGCCTAGACCGTTTGCACTGTGTTCATTAACTTGGAAACCAGCTGCCAGCGCAGAAGAAGAGGCTAAGGTAGCAAGCGCTAAGCAAACTGAGGCACGTAAAGAAAACTGTTGCTTCATAAGATACTCATTGTAAAAGGGGAAAATTGCATCGGGCATTCTACGGATCTGAGTACTTTTGTTCAATGCAAGTAAACGCCATTTACGCACTTTTATCGCATTTTTTACAATTATAGCTACAACTTCGACGCATTTATAAACAACTTTGATAAAACGAAGTTAACAAAAGATCTCAATCTTGTTAACGCCATTTTAATTAACTATCACTAACACCTATTGGAAATGCAAAAAGGTTTCACTCAAATTTATAAACAAGCTGTGTTATAGGTTGTGTTTATGTCTATAACCCCCACCCTATTTTAAACAGCGCAGATGTAACCGTGTTTAGCGATGCGCTTTTACATTCGATAAGACGTCGACCATTTGTGCTTGTAACAGGAGGACACCATGTCAACATACAAAGCAATTACACTCGTTAATCGCCCCCATGACAGAAAAATTGGGCCACATTTATTTGAAAGCAAAGAGCTCGAAATTCCCACGCCTAAAGACGGTCAAATTTTGATAAAGCAAACTCACATGTCTTTAGACCCTGCGATGTTAGGTTGGATGAGTGAAGACAGAGAGAGTTATATTCCACCTGTGGAGCTTGGCGATGTAATGCGCTCAAGCGGTGTGGGCGAAGTGGTTGAGTCTAACAACCCTAATTTTTCGGTAGGCGACAAAGTTATGGGAATGACTGGCTGGAGTGAATATGTGCTCAGTGACGGTTCTGGTTTTAACAAACTTCAGCCTGGCATTACTGAGGAAATGGCCCTTTGTGTTTTTGCACTACCAGGCCTAACGGCCACAACAGGTTTATATAATTTTGGCCAGCCCAAAGAAGGTGAGACACTTATTGTTACGGGTGCAGCAGGTTCTGTAGGCTCAATTGTAGGTCAGCTTGCTAAAGCAGACGGGCTGCGTGTAATTGGCGTAGTAGGAAGCGAAGACAAAGCCGATTGGATTGTTAACGAGCTTGGGTTTGATGGCGCTATAAACTACAAAACCGACAATTTAGAAGAAAAGTTAGCCGAACTAACACCAAATAAAATAGACGTCTTCTTTGAAAATACGGGCGGTCCTATTCAGCAGCACATTTTTAACAGAATGAATGCCCATGGCCGAATTGTGGTATGTGGAATGATTGCCGATTACCAGTCTGAAAAGCCGTCACCGGGCCCGAACTGGATCCCGCTGATTAAAAAGCGAATTAACATTCGCGGTTTTGCTATGCCTGATCACTGGGGTGAAATCCCACAACTACTGCAAAAGCTTTCGCCTTATGTTCAACAAGGTAAAATCAAGTACCGTGCACACACTGTGGAAGGCTTAGAGAACGCCGAGAAAGGCCTAAATATGTTATTTGAAGGCAAGAACACCGGCAAGATGATTGTGAAGCTGTAAGCCAATCGTGAAAAAAAAGCGCAGTGTTAGGCTAAGCACTGCGCCTGATTTAATACAAACTGGGCTTTGCCTTTTTCTTTTGCTTCGTAAAGTGCTTTATCTGCTTCGTCAATAAGGCAATCGATTGACATGTTCTCGGCCGACTTGGCAAACACCACACCAATGGAACAACTCATTAAAGGATGCTTTGCATCTTGAGCATGTTCTAATGCGACTTCTGTCCACTTATTCAAGAGTGCATCACAGTGCTTCTCAACTTGTTCTTTCTGAATGTCGCTCAATACAACAATAAACTCTTCGCCACCGTACCGACCTAATATGTCTGTCTCTCGCTTAAAGACCTGCTTCATAATGCGGGCTTGTATTTTTATGGCTTCATCACCCTGCTGATGACCAAAACAGTCGTTATATTTTTTAAAATCATCTAAGTCGAGCATCATCACAGCCATCGACACTTTATGACGCTTACTCAACGCCAACAGTTTTTCACTCTGCTCTCGTAACGCACGCCGATTCAATAAATCAGATAAGGGGTCAAATTTGCTAAGTTTAAGTAGCCTGTCATTGGTTTCTTTTAACATGCGTACGCTGCGATCTAACCGATAACGGGCATAGACACAAATAAACAAAGACCCAGATACAAATGCCATTGAAATTGGAACTCTGTCACCATAAACCGGCGCAACCCACATTAACCCCAAAAAACCCAGAATGTTGATGACGTTGGCTGCTAGCGCTAATTTAAAGGCAATACCCAGCGCAAACACACAGAAGAAAGCATATAAAATTGTGCCCTCGTAGGGGAAAATGAAGCTGTGCTCTTCCCAGCAAACCCATATTAACCAGTAGTTGCTGTAAGAAAGCGCAATAAGTAACCCTGCGAAAATGTAGGCTCGATGCTGAATGAACCTGCGCCAGAAGGAGAGTACAACAACGACGAGTATAATAGGGAATTGAAGAAGTAAGCGATCGAATATGTACAGCTCGTACATGCTGCTTGGTAGTAGCATCAAGTCAGCAGCCATAAAGGCAAGCACAAGTACAGCACCAATGATCAGCGCAATTCTCAGCCGAAGTAGCTCGCGGGGTTTATTGATTTGCACACGCCACCTTAAGCAATAAGTTACTGTTAAAGCATTTATATATTAGCCCATGGTGAAATCACCCACGGGCTCTTACAACTTCAAATTACTGAGGCTGCATCACTTTAACTATTATCAGTGACTTCTTGATTAAGCGCCAGTTTTGACAAACTTTCTTGCAGTGCCTCAACGGTGACAGGTTTGGTAACGATGTCGTCCATCCCTGCTTCTTTAAATGACACGTGCCGCTCTTTGAATGCTTCGGCGGTAAGTCCTATAACTGGGGTTTTGCTAAGCTCTCCATCAAGCTTTCGAATGCGTTTTGTCGCTTCAATGCCGTCCATCACTGGCATGTGCACATCCATGAAAACAACATCAATACCGCCCTCTTCTACTCGTGCAGCGGCTTTCAGTCCATTATCAACGTGCTCAACATCACATTTCAGCTGTTCTAAGAGTGCCTGTGCTACCACAGCATTAATGGCATTATCTTCAGCCAACAGAACTTTAATACCTTCTGGTAAGCTAGCGCGCTCTGCTTGTCGCACGGAATCCGAATCGGCCGACGACTCCACCACGCGACGACTCTGCACCTTGGCGGTAACGGTGAAACATGAACCTTCACCGACTTTGCTCACCACCTTAATATCACCACCTAATATTTGTGCAAGCTGCTTTGCAATAGCAAGACCTAGCCCAGTGCCACCGTATTTACGCGTAATTGATGAATCGGACTGCGTAAACTTATCAAAAATATGCTCGAGTCTGTCTGGCTCAATACCAATACCGGTATCTTTAACCGCAATTACCAAATGGTTCTCGCTCACGGTATCCTGTGAAGGCTGTTTGAGTTTGGCGGAAATAGTCACCGTGCCCTTATGAGTAAACTTAATTGCGTTACTCACCAAGTTAATGATTATCTGGCGTAACTTCGTAATATCACTGGTTACTGCCACCGATTCCATGTTCTTACTTTTGTAAACCAAACGCGTACTATTGGCGCTAGCATTGGTACCCAGTAGCGTAATAAGATCATTCAGCATTGCGTCAAGATCGAACTCTGTAACGTCAACTTCTGACATACCTGATTCAATTTTTGAGAGATCCAGAACATCGTTGATAACGGTCGCTAGAATAGACGCCGATGATTTCAAATCGCTGGCATACTGATGCTGTTTATCCGACAGTTGCGTATCAAGAAGTAGCGTTGCTAATCCCTGAATACCGTTCAGTGGGGTGCGAATTTCATGACTCATTACTGCAAGAAAATCCGTTTTTGCGCGGTTTGCTTGCTGAGCTTGAGCAACGTATTGCTCTATTTCACCAGACATTGCCTCAACGTCTCGCGCTAAACTACCTAACTCGTCGTTTTGCTGTAAGTCTATACTGACCTTCTTATGGTCAACCGCAATGCGACTTGCTGCTGATTTTATTTTTTCGATAGGAGAAACAACAAACACCTGTGTGACTCTTCCCATAAGCAAACTGACAATAACGACAGCAAATAGCGTCACTAATGACGTTAGCCACGCAATAGTAGATAGGAAAGATTGCAGTGCGTCAGCAGGCTGTAATACGGTAACTTTCCAATTCCATGGCGCAAATTCCGCACACGCAAATAACACGTCAGCATCGTTAATATTCGACTCACCAAAGGCGACCTTACGACTGGCAATGGTTGCGATTGTCGCATCTTCGACATTAGGAACCACAGTGTGCTCCATCGTACTAAACACCACAGTATCGGCACTCTTGTCACTGATCGCAAAGTGGCGGTCGGTGGCTTGCTGCAACGACTTTAGCTCTTCAAACACTTCCTTTTGATAGGCCTCGCGAAACACAGGCACATTCTCTAGGCCCGACTCAATAAGCAGTTCACGTCTTTCGTCAATGATCTCTAAAACGTTTAATGTAAGCGTCTGAGTGAGGAGCTGATATTCTCTTTCGCGTACTGAATCGTACGCCGTCAAATAAGCCCAATACCCTGTAAGTGCCATACCAATTAATAAAATTGGAATGTAGATAACCAGCAGTTTCGATTTAATCCGCATACTTACTTCTAATTAGGCCTTATTGATACACATGTTTTTTCGACAGCTTCAAGTAATTTGAAGGAATGGGTAACTGCAGTTTGATTGCTGTAGACACATTTACCGCTACAGTGTACGTATCCATTTTATCAACGGGAATGTCCCTCGCCGATTTTTTCTCAAGAATTAGCTTGGCTTTTCTTGCAGCTGATTTGCCAATACTCGCTGGCTCAGATACTACGCCAAGAAGCGCACCTTCTTTCACAGAGGAAATGCTTTCTGCAAATAAAGGAAGCAGTCCCGTAGCTTCTTTTACCTTTGTTACTAAGCCATTCGATTCCGCGAGCGGCCCAGATGAAAGCCAGTAACCATCCAGCTCGTTTGTTTTTTGCTGCAAGCTGTTGATGATGCTGTCAGTCATTTCAACCAGTCCATCATCGCCTTCTATATACGGTGTACTAACAGCAACAAGATTTATGTTCTCGTAGTCATCATTCAGTGCCAGAAGTTGATTAACCAAGTTGCTTGACGATGGGTATGTAGAATGGACTAGACCGATGGTAAAAAGCGATGAGGGCTTAGACGCTCTGAGCACGCCCTCTAACATATCTAGCTTTACCTTTGCGTCTAGCACGTGTGACTCGCCCGTCATGTTGCGTTCACTAACCGCACCAATAGCAGAAACTATTCCTTCTTCAACCGGTGCTGAGACCGCCATAAACAGCTTAGGTACATCAACAAACTCTTCAGACGCATTCAGCGCTCTGGTGGCAAGGGTCGCCACCGATACAATAAGGTCAGGCGCTGGGTTTTGTGCAAGCTCGGTAAGTATCTCCTTAGCACGAACTTCAGAGCCTTCGGCGTTATACGATGTTACGTTAATCTCGTGATCGGGCATAATCCGCGCAAGTTCCTTTTCGAACTCGGCCCGCGAATCAGCGACAATGGGAACAGGCAGTGTTTCAAGAACAATTAGGTCCAGGGTTTCTTTCGCAAAAGCAGCACTAGCGCCCCACATCAAAGATGATAAAGCTAAAAGAAGGGAAAACCAGACCTTTGTCATGACTGTGAACCTAACACAACTAACTGAAAATACGCACATATAGACGTATCATAAAGTTATTCGAAGGTCATTCATAGTGGAAGTTATAACCAAATATTCAATACTGGGAATAGCTGTCTAAAAACTAAGATGCGATTTCCGCAAATGCGTTAACGCTAAACAAGCGCGCTTCTATATCGTAAATCGGCATCGACACGATAATTTCATCAACCCCCGTCGCTTCAACAAACTGAGCTAGCTTGTTTTGCACCGTTTCTTTCGACCCTACCAACGCATACCTCAATACATTCGATAACATTGCTTCGTCAGTCGCCGTACAATATTCTTCAAAGTTAGGCATAGGCTTAGCGAAAGGCCTATTAAGACCGCGTCGCATGTTCATAAATTGCTGCTTCACTGACGTGAATAGGAGTTCAGCCTCTTCATCGGTTTCAGCAATCACCACCATTACACCAGCCATCGCTTTCGGCGCTGATAACTGAGGCGACGGTTTAAACATATTGCGGTACACATGAAGCGCATCGAATAGCGCATCGGGCGCAAAATGCGAGGCGAACGAATATGGCAGCCCCATTTTTGCCGCCACTTGGGCACTGTATAAGCTAGAGCCAAGCAACCACAGGGGGACATGTGTATTTGCCCCAGGTACTGCAACAATCGGCTGCCCGTCTTGCGGTGTACCCAAGTAGTGCTGAAGTTCTTGAATATCTTCTGGGTAACTGTCCACATCGCTTTGCAAATTACGACGAAGCGCGCGTGCGGTTGCCATATCAGTGCCTGGTGCACGGCCAAGTCCAAGCTCTATGCGATTGGGAAATAATTCAGCCAAGGTGCCAAACTGTTCAGCAATGACCAAAGGTGCATGGTTAGGCAGCATAATACCGCCCGCACCAACTTTAATGGTAGCGGTGGCGTTAGCAATGTGCGTTAACACTACTGAGGTGGCAGAACTGGCAACACCATGCATGCCGTGATGCTCGGCTAACCACACACGTTCATAGCCGCAGCGCTCAGCTTCCACAGCCATTAACTTTGAATTGTTTAACGCGTCTTTTACGCCAAACCCTTCAGATATTGGCGCTAAATCTAGCAGTGAGTATGGGATAGCCATGTTGCCTCGCAATGTTGAAACTTGGTATGACTTATAGGTATGACCTTACTCCTCGTTTTACAACTGCCTTACCTGACAAAGTAAGACGGATGGAGAAGGTTTATCGATAAAGTGAGAGTGGTGGAAAGAGAAGTGAAATAATAGTGAGTCATGGGCTTGCAGGAAAGCCACTTAATTAGCAGCCAATAATCGCCTATTGAAAACAAAAAAGCCTGCGCTTTTGTCAGCCGCAGGCTTTGTTTGTGAGCACGAATAAGTGCTTCAGCAGTGTGCTTTATTCCACCGTAACCGACTTCGCCAAGTTACGCGGCTGGTCAACGTCGGTGCCCTTAATTAGCGCTACGTAGTAGCTCAATAGCTGTAGTGGCAAGGTATAAATGATAGGTGCGATTGGTTCATCGCAGTGCGGTACGTTGATAACGCGCATGGTTTCATCACCTTCAAACGCCGCATCCTTATCCGCAAATACGTACATGATGCCGCCACGGGCACGTACTTCTTCAACGTTCGACTTTAGCTTCTCGAGGAGTTCGTTGTTCGGTGCAACCACAATAACGGGCATTTCGTCATCAATAAGCGCAAGTGGGCCGTGTTTCAATTCACCAGACGCATACGCTTCCGCATGAATATAAGAAATCTCTTTAAGCTTAAGCGCTCCTTCCATGGCAATAGGGTATTGATCGCCACGACCTAGGAACAAGCTGTGGTTCTTATCTGCAAATTCTTCAGCTAAATCTTCAATGCCACCAGTTATCGCTAAGGTCTCTTCAAGCTTTGCAGGTAGACTATGAAGCGCAGAGACAATAGCTTTGCTGTCAGCGTCTGTCATGCCGTTTTCTTTGCCCAGTGCTAGGGTAAGCATTAAGAACGCAGTGAGCTGAGTAGTGAAAGCTTTGGTAGACGCAACGCCAATTTCCGCGCCAGCGCGGGTCATAAATGCAAGGTCTGACTCGCGTACTAATGACGAACCCTGAACGTTACAGATAGTCAAACTAGACATATAGCCCAGCTCTTTTGCTAAGCGAAGGGCAGCTAACGTATCGGCTGTCTCACCTGATTGAGAGATAGTAATAAGCAGGCTGTTTGGGTGCACTACTGACTTGCGGTAACGGAATTCTGATGCAATTTCTACGTTGCACGACACATTTGCATATTGTTCTAGCCAATAGCGCGCCGTCATACCCGCATGGTAGCTGGTACCACAGGCAATAATTTGTACATGCTGTACTTTTTTGAATATCTCGTCAGCACCTTTACCAAATATGTCAGCAGTAAGTCCGTTTTCGTCAATACGATCTTTAAGCGCATTACGCACAACGGTTGGCTGCTCGTGAATTTCCTTAAGCATGTAGTGGCGGTAACCCGCTTTGTCACCCGCGTCGTGCTCGATATTCGACTCAATCACTTCGCGTTCAACGGCATTGCCGTCTTTATCGAAGATTTTAACGTCGCGACGAGTAATCTCTGCCACATCGCCTTCTTCTAAAAAGATAAAGCGGCGTGTCACTGGCAATAATGCCATTTGATCTGACGCAATGAAGTTTTCGCCAAGCCCCAAACCAATTACAAGCGGGCTGCCCGAACGTGCAACCACTACGCGACTAGGATCTTCTTTATCCATGATGACGGTGCCATACGCACCGTGGAAGGTTTTAACGGCACTTTGCACAGCGTCTAGTAAAGTCTTACCTGACTTAAGCTCTTCGTGTACGGTGTGAGCAATAGTTTCTGTGTCGGTGTCGCTGGTAAAGGTATAGCCCTGCTCTTTTAACTGTGCTTTTAAGTTAACGTAGTTTTCAATAATACCATTGTGAACAACAGCTACACGTTCAGTTGAAAAGTGTGGGTGCGCATTCGCTTCAGTCACACCACCGTGCGTTGCCCAACGGGTATGAGCAATTCCAGTTGTACCCAAAGCTTCACCTTCTGCCACCGCATCAGCAAGCTCTTGTACTTTGCCTGTACGGCGAATACGCGTAAGCGTGCCGTCGCCTTGCAATAGCGCTACGCCAGCTGAATCATAGCCGCGATACTCCAGTCTTTTTAAACCTTCTAATAGGATTTCAACCACGTTACGCTCAGCTACAGCGCCAACTATTCCACACATAATTATTCTCCACTCGGCGCTGCAATAAGTACTGTCACGCCCTGATTTTCAATATTAAGTTTGTCTTGTTCACAAATGCCTTCATCAGTGATCAAAACAGAAATGTTTTTCCAGCTTAGCTCTAGGTTAGGCATTTTATGCGTTAATTTCTTTGAGCTGGCTACTATAACCACCTTACTAGCCGCCACAGCCATGGCGCGGGTTACACCAATAAGCTCGTTAAAGGTGGTGGTGCCTCTGTTGACATCTATGCCCGCGGCACCAATAAACGCAATGTCAAAACTATAGGCACTAACCAACTGTTCAGCCATAGCGCCTTGAAACGACTGAGATTGGGCATCCCATGTGCCCCCTACCATTAACACCGTCGGCTCTTTTTCACTTTGGGTAAGGTAATTGGCGGTTGATAATGTGTTGGTCATTACCACTAAATCATCGGCATGTGATAAATGGGGTAAGATGGATGCGGTGGTAGACCCGCAGTCTATAACGAGCTTATTGCCCGGTTTGACCAAGCTCGCTGCAAGTTGGCCTATAGCGTTAATTGCTGGGCTAGTAGTTGGATTCGCGAAAGGGTCACTGGTAATAAACTGAGATGGCCCAGCATTTGAGTTGGTAGATGATGGTACAGGCACTGCGCCACCAAACTGTCGAATCAGTAAACCTTGCTGCGAAAGGGCTGCGAGATCTTTTCTAATGGTGACTTCAGACGTAGCAAAACGCACGGCCAAATCTTCAACTTGAGATTGACCATGCTCTTTCACCCACGCCACTATCTGCTGGCGGCGCTGTTCAACCGATTTACTACTTTTCAATATAACCTCATGCTCTTGCCGCCTTCTCGCTAAACCTTTCTGTACGCGTTGTTCCAATTGAGAACAAGCCATGAAAAGTCTGCAAAACAGTCCGCAAACACACCTTCCACATTCAACTGTTTCAACTATAACTTTCAAAACGAAAGTTATTAGTTTTAAAGTGAAAGTATCGTAAGTTAAATTGAAACGACGATCAAGGTAATTGTTTAATTAAACGCCAGCGATTTCTTTTGAGCACTCGCTTTTATGGCTAGCTCAATGACTTTGATAACAGGTACTACCGTACTCGCGTCAGCCGGCGAGAATTTACCATCTTCAATAGCGTGAGCAAGGCGATTGAAAAAGGTGAGATATTCACTCTTCAATGTTGTCACCGGCTCTTCAACTAGCTGGCCGCTTTCATTGACCACAGCCTGCACGCCATGCTCGTTATCTTTTGTAATCGCCCAGTGTTCATCATCAAAGGATAGCTCTGCACGCAATTGATCTTCTTGCGGATCTAAATAGAACTTTCGAAAGCTGCCTTTTGTGCCTTGCAAGTCGTAGCGCAATGTCGCGCTGGCCTGAAAAGCTGAACTACCTAGCTTTACAACTTTATCAACATAGTGAAGTGTTACATCGAACGTGTCATCTGACTGTCCATTTTCACGCAAGGCCTGTATGTTTGCCGACACTTCTTCCGGCTCGCCGAAAAGCTGTAGCGCTTGGTCGATTAAGTGGGGACCTAAATCCCAGAAGATACCGCTTCCTGGCCCTGCATTTTCACGCCACCTGTCTCGTGGTACTGGGCGAAATCGATCGAAGCGGCTTTCCAAACGTTTAATGTCGCCAAGTTTTTCATCGTTAATTAGCTGCTTAATCGTAAGAAAATCGCCATCAAAACGTCTGTTGTGATAAACACAAAGCTGTTTATTTTGAGAATGTGCAAGCTCTACTAAAGCTTCTGCTTCTTCACTATCTAATGTAAATGGCTTTTCTACCAATACGTGACAGCTGTGCTCTAATGCCAGTTGCGCCTGTGGCCCATGAAGGTGATTTGGGGTTGTAATAACCACCAAATCTACATCGTGAATTTTAAGCGCTTCTTCCAACGAGCCATACACTTCAGCATGGGGTAAAACTGCGTTAACCACATCAGGTTTTGAAGAGATAACCACATCGACAGAGAACTGCGGTAGATAATTTAGAAATGGCAAATGAAAGGTTGTGGCGGAAAACCCAAAGCCAACCAGAAGTGTAGATATCATCGCATATCCTTGTGTAACGAGAATTAAGAGGTAAGTAAACACACACTATCAGTAATGATAGATAGGGGGAAACCTTAGATAGTTCATTATTTAGAAGACAGATAGCTGAATGAGTTGCGTTTACAGCGACACAGTAGACGTTAATTTAAGCCCTCTGATTTTGTCATCTTTCTGACTGGACGATAGTTTGATGGGACTGAAGAAGAAACTGGGCTAGCTAATCACTATTTGTGTTTGCCAGCCCTATCTCACCATGTAACCCGTTAGCGAACTTTAATAAGGATACGTCTTTATTTTTTTGTCGGGCGCGGCCAATTTGGAATATTGCGCTGCTTACCGCGGGCAACGGCTAGCGCGTCTTCGTCTACGGTTGACGTGATCACGGAACCAGCACCTACGGTAGCCCCTTTGCCAATGCTTACAGGCGCGACAAGCGACGAGTTTGAGCCGATAAAGGCATTGTCGCCGATGACGGTTTTGGACTTGTTCACACCGTCGTAGTTACAGGTAATTGTGCCTGCGCCAATGTTCGCTTTGGCACCCACTTCTGCATCGCCTAGGTAGGTTAAGTGATTCGCTTTGGCGCCCTCGCCTAAAATAGCCTTCTTCATTTCCACGAAGTTACCCACTTTGGCATTTTTCTGCATTACTGCACCAGGGCGTAGTCGAGCGAAAGGCCCGACCGTACAGGCTTCACCTACACTGGCTTCTTCAACAATAGAATTAGCTTCAATTACAGCGTTATCGGCAATAGTACAGTTGCGCAGAATACAGTTTGCACCAATGTTGACGTTGCTACCAAGTGTCACCTTACCTTCAACAATAACGTTAACGTCGATAATTACGTCGTTACCGGTTTCAAGCTGGCCGCGTAAGTCAAAACGAGTAGGATCCAGCAAGGTCACGCCATTGGTCATTAGCTCCTCGGCTTGGCGACGCTGAAGCGCGCGCTCCAGGTTAGCTAACTGCAAACGATTATTAACGCCTTCCACTTCTACCGCAGACTGTGGCTGTGCTGACTGAATTCGCTTGCCTTCGGCCGCTGCCATGGCAATAACGTCGGTAAGGTAATACTCACCTTGCGCGTTATCATTGCTTAACTCGCCCAACCAGCGCTTAAGATCAACGCCAGACATCATCATCATACCGGTGTTAATTTCTTTAATTTCACGCTGGGCATCAGTGGCGTCTTTGTGCTCAACTATCGCGGTAATGTTGTCATTCTCACGAATAATGCGGCCCATGCCTGTGGGGTCGTCTAAATTTACAGTGAGCAGTGCTAAATCACAGCTCTCCTTCGCAGCTTTTAACGCACTTAGTGTCTCTTCGCGAATAAGTGGCGCGTCGCCAACCAGAACAAGCACGTCTTCATTGTCTTTAATATGAGGTGCCGCTTGCTGAACAGCGTGGCCTGTACCTAACTGTTCTGCCTGTAAGCACCAGTTTAGATTGTCTTCAACAACCGTTGCCTTTAGTTGGTCGCCGCCATGACCGTAGACCAAATGAATATTGTCAGCACCCAGTGATTTTACTGTGTTGATAATTCGCTGCACCATAGGCACACCACCTACTTTGTGTAACACCTTAGGTAACGACGATTTCATACGAGTACCTTTACCCGCCGCTAAAACAACCACTGAGAAAGCCATATAATTCCTTTATTTCGCAAAGAGAATGAAAATCGGAGCATAGTGTAACCAAGGAAATAGCATATGTCAGCGGTTCATTCGTGATAAAAAGCTATTTGCAGAGTGCGAAAACTAGGTGTTTTCCTTCATTGTTATTTAGTCTAAAGTTAATGATAGTCACCTAGTAGTTCAATATTGCAACAGGTATACTTACCATTATAGGTAAAGTTCAGTCAGGCAAGGGAGCATGCGCAGTCTGTGAACACATTTAGAACACTGCATAGAAGCATTTTAGTGTTATTCGCGGTAGTGGTTATCGCTATCGTTACACTGGTACATTTTAGTATTTCCAAGATTGTTGCCGAGCAGAGTCGCGCGCAACAACAGTCACTTTCGCCCGCAATCTCACTTATTGTGGAGCAACTTTTAAAACCACTCCATATTTCAGAAGCTTTGGGGCATTCTACCGAGTTAGTAGACTTGATGGATGGAGAAACGATTGACCAAGAGGCTGTTTTCAAAACATTGGATCGTCTTGAAAATGAGTTTGGGTTGTCTTTCTTTATTGCCAGCGAGGCAGACAGAAAACAATATAATTCTGATGGCAGCATAATTAACCTGATTGAAGGGGAAGTAAGCTGGTATTTCAAGTACAAGGACTACCCTACCGATGCCGTGGCAGATATCGGTAAATGGGAAGACACCCATTTCTATATTGATATAAAGATCCACGATGAAGATGGCCGCTTCTTGGGCTTCTTTGGTGTTGGAAAGAGTCTGCGCAGTTTTATCGAGGTCTTCGATACCTATAAGCAAGAGTACGGCTACGACTTTTTGTTTGTAGATGGTGAGGGTGACATTATGCTGTCTTCTGATCCTAATCTTATTGCGTCTTACTCTGATTTTACCAATTTGTCAGAATTGCCTTGGTATGCCAGCCTTCCCCTTACTATCCAGAACGAGCAGGCACTCAACAATAAATTAGTGACTATCGACCAGAATGATTACCTTATTGCCGAAGTAAAACTTAATCAATTTGGTTGGACGGTGTTTTTACTCAGTCCACTTGAAGAACGCCAGGCTGAAATTTCACAAGCATTTATATTCAGCGTTGTAACACTACTGGTTGTTGTATTCTCGCTGTTTTTGCTTATCTACAATCTGTTGTATTACTTCAGAAAAGACATGCAGCCAGATCTGGTTGTTCGCCATACTAACCGTCTTCCAGAAAAAGAGAATTTACAGCTTATCTACAAAACGCTACTGGCTGAACATAAGTCACTAAGCGTAATGCTGATTAGCATTGATGAGTTTTCTGACATTGTTGACGCTCACGGCAGAAACGCAGGCGACGACTTATTGGATAAAGTTGTGGCGTATTTGGCTGAGCACTTGCGCGAGCAAGATGTACTGGGACGCTGGAGCAGTGCAGAATTCATTATTCTATTGCCACATACCGGCCCGCATGTGGCTTTTGATATGGCACAAAATCTTCGTCACGGCATCGCTACCTTGCCGCCGCTACAAGAGTTACCAGAACTGCTTATTACAGCGTCTATTGGTATATCTTACACTGCGTCACCACGTGCTATGCACGAAGTTACCGCGCACGCGGAAGACGCGCTTTATCAAGCCAAGCGCGACGGCAGCAACTTAGTAAGAATGCAGCTAATAGACTAGCCCAGGTTTGTTTCAATTTAAGCAGGTTTAACCTTAAGGCGTTTTCTTTTGAGAACGCCTGTGGTTAACGCCACACCGAACAAAATCATTAAACCACCCACAATGGTTTGAATTGATAAGTGCTCTTGCAAGAACAGTACACCCCAAATAATGCCAAATAGTGGTACCAAGTAGGCTACAGTAATGGCTTTGGCTGGGCCGATGTCAGCTATGAGTTTGAAATACAAGATATACGCTATGCCCGTGCCACCGACAGCCAGCGCTACCGCATTTACCCATGCATTAACGCTTGGCATTGTTTCTGGCAAGGTCGCAAGCGCGAATGGTGCTAGCATCACGCTGGCCATAGCCTGACTACCTGTAGCGACAACCAGAGGTTTAACCCCCTGCAACCATTTCTTCATCATACACGCCGCTATGCCGTAGCCAGTGGTGGCCAACAATGCAGTCAAAATAGGAAGAAAACTAATATCGCCCTCGCCGAGCTTTTGCTGACTAATAACGGTCACGCCTACAAAGCCTACAAAAAGCCCCGCTACTGCTGACTTTGTTAGTTTGTCACCTAACCACAGCCAAGCGACAATGGCGCCAAACATGGGAGCCGTGGCATTTAAAATGGCATTAACGCCTGCCTCTAAATGCAGGCTGCTGTAATTAAACAGGACGAAAGGCACCGCCGTGTTAGCCATGCCCACCAGCGCAATAGCCAACCAGTGGCGCTTTATGTCTTTTACCGACCCTCGTATTAACAGCAATGGTAGCAATACCGCTGTAGCAAGCACGGTACGAATGGCTACTAATACATAAATGCCAAATTCTGGTGCGGCAACACGCATGAAAATAAATGAACCGCCCCAGATACCGGCTAACACCAGCAGCGAGATAATGTCTCTTATTGCCATTCTTTTATCACCATTTTCTTATCACCCATTCTTTTATAGCCCCAGCACCCCTTGGGCTCCTTCTAAATTAAGTAAATACTGCTTACGCGGTAAACCACCTGCATAGCCCGTTAGGGTTTTATTACTTCCGATTATACGATGGCAAGGCACAACAATAGCAATAGGGTTACGACCATTTGCCATACCCACGGCGCGGACAGCTTTTGGGTTGCCAATGGCTTTTGCGATATCTAAATAGCTAGCGGTTTCGCCGTATTTAACGTGCTGCAAGGCATCCCACACCTGATTCTGAAACGCCGTACCTTTAGGGCAAAGCGGTAGGTCAAACTCGCGTAACGTGCCGTCAAAGTATGCCTGTAATTGACTGCACGCTGCTTCGGTGATGGCGTTTTTTTGCGAATGAAAGCCGTTGCTTAGCATGCTTTCTTGCGCTGCAGTTTCTCTGCCTATAACCCCCTGCTTCGCGTTGGCCGTATTATCTGATTCAGCGGCACTCACGAACTCGATAGCCGTTATGCCTTTATCAGTGGCTTCAATTTTAACAAGCCCCTGTATGCTGTTCACGAAATCTGTATATTTCATACTAACGACTCTCTTTACTGATTGCTTAACTGCCACAATTGAAGGGTTAAATAACTGCGCCAAGGTGCCGCTTTTTCAGGCGCTATGGGGTACTGCTGCGCCATTTTACGAACGATTAAATCACCGCCAAGGTAAATATCAGGGTTTCTCTCCCCCCGCATTTTTAAATAGTCGAGCGTCCACGGGCCCACGCCTTTAATGGCGAGTATGTCTTCATGGCTTGGCATGTTACCGTTTATGAATAAACGAGCAAAATGACGCACGGCTTCCTTCCTCGCCTGTGGCATACGTAAGAATTCAAGACTGTTTTCGGCCACACTTTCAGGCGAGGGAAAGCTGTAGCGTTCACTCGTTGTAGATTCAAGACCGTTTGACGGGAGTGCATCAGAGACCGTTTCGCCCAGCTGATGTACCAGTAAAGTCACCTGGCCAATAGCCGCTTTTACACTAACTTGCTGGCCTACAATAGCCCGACAACCACTTTCAAATACGCTCCATGCACTGGGAAGGCGTAGCCCATGCGTTAACTTGCTCGGCGGTAACCCAGACTGCAATAGGCTTTGTTCAATTAAAAGCGGGTCAGCGTGAAGATCTAGTACCTGCTTTATGTTTTCAATTATCGTATGAAGACGACCTAAATCAGGCATGTCGATGAGAAGTTTGAATCCGTGGCGCACCTCGTCGTGAATGGCTTTAAAAAAGCCTAAACTTTCATTGCATGAAAAGTATCGTTCATAGCTCTCGTTCGTTACTCGTTCCATCCCTTCAATAGCGCGGGTTGCCAAGAAATCTCGTACATAGGGCCAATTGTACGGCGGCCGATATGAAAGAAATAAAGAGATAGCCTTTTGTTGAACCGGCTCTTTTTTTCTAAGCTGGGTAGGAGACGTAGCGCAATATTGCTCTATGGCCCGCTGCAGTTGTCTCAGTGATTGATAGCCTGCCGTAATTGCGATATCTGTCATAGATAAATGAGTTTGTTGAATAAGCTGCTTTGCAAACAAAGTGCGCTGCATATTTTGAAACTGCTTAGGCGGTATGCCCACAGCATTGACGACCAACTTATTAAGGTAACGCTCACTAATACCCAACCGCATAGCAATATCCGCAACCCGCTCAATGGGAATAACAGATAGCAGCGACAACGCTCGGTTAATCGTTGCGCCCACGCCTTTCCACGCCGCTGAACGAGGTGCACTGTCTGGTCTGCAGCGAAAACATGGACGATAACCATGTGCCATTGCCTGTGTGGCGTGTTGAAAGTAAGTCACATTCTCTTCTTTAGGAAGTCGCGCTGGACAGATTGGCCTACAAAAAATACCGGTTGTTTTTACCGCCACAAAAAATCGTCCGTCAAAGCGCGGATCTCTGCTAAGTCTTGCTTTTGAAAGCACTGACTCAGCAGTTGTTGAGTTTTCTGAAGCCCCCATGTCTGAGACAAAAAGATTGTCTGGCATTAGAATGCGCTTCCCACCTGTCGTTTATCACCTTTATCTAGTGTATCGTGCATTGGCCCTGTTGGTGCGACAAAATCAGAACTCAATAATTACAAATCTTGCTAGTCGAACTTTTCTTCCTTTCTTGCATATTCTTACAACGGTTCGCTTACCGCTAGAATAAATCAAATCATTGAAGAGATAGTGAGCATAATTAGCGACATTTGATCATTGGAGCAGCTAAACGCATAATAATGCGATAATAATAATGAGCGCCTGATGGATGTATCAGAAAACCACAGGCTTAACGAGCTGACTGTATGCTGAACTCTTTGCGCACCTTCAAGCTGCGCCTGTCTAAAATTTGGCTGATAGCGATGCTAATGGTCATTACACAAAGCGCTTTTGCGGATTGGCTTGATGACTATGCTAGTTACGTTCAAAAGGAAGCCTCAAAATACAACGTGCCTGGTTATGCGTTTGTGTTTTATGAACAGGGCAAAGCGCCAAGGGTTTACGTATATGGAAGTACCCGCAAACGCGGCGGAGAGAAAGTTACAGAGAACACAGTATTCAGGCTAGCTTCTGTTTCAAAAACCTTTACTGCGTTGTTGTCAGCTAAACTTGTAGAAAAAAACCAGCTTAGTTGGGAAACACCGATAACCACCTTATTACCCGACATTCCTTTTAAAGGCAAAGGAATGAATGCGCTGCAACTGCAACATATCGTTGGCCAATCTAGTGGCTTTATGCCCAACGCTTACGACAACCTTATTGAAGCTGACTACTCGCTGGAGCGCGTGCTTAAATCCCTGGGCGAGCTTGAACCACTGTGTGCGCCGGGTGAATGCTATACCTATCAAAATGCACTCTTTGGTGCGCTGGAATACTACTTCAGCAACAATAATACCTCTTACTCACGACAGCTTCAGGCCAACCTGTTTGCACCACTAGGTATGAAAACAGCCAGTGTTGGAAAAGGCGGATTGCTTGCATCAGAATCATGGGCTCAACCTCATATTGCTATCGCCAGAAATAAATGGCGCGAAGGAAAGGTAGAAAGCAACTACTACCGGTTCTCTCCAGCTGCTGGCGTTAACGCTAGCATTTCAGATATGACGATTTATCTGCAAGCGCTGCTAGGCGAGTTCCCCACGGTCATATCCGATGAAATGGTGGACTATGTCACTACAGAGCGCGTGAAAACGAAGCGTGAAACCTACCGCAGAGGTTGGCGCGGCATGATTGACGATGCTCACTATGGTTTGGGTTGGCGTATTTACGACTTAAATGGATTACAGCTTAACTATCATGGGGGTTGGGTAAAAGGCTATCGCGCTGACGTGGCGTTTTTGCCTGAACACAAAGTTGGCTATGTGATGCTGATGAACGCAGAGTCGAATATGATTAATTCAACGACAGCCGAGTTTTGGAAGCGTTACTTGAAAAAAGCCGACGCAGATAAGTAATATCGGCATCGTCTTTTAGGTACTTTCATTCAGATATTAAACACTACTGTTTTAGATAGGTATAACCTGCCAAACAGTTTTCGTAAAAATCAGTCCAGCGAACCCCTTCACGAGGGTTCAATTTTCCGTCCCACACTTGCTTGTCTATCATGCGTTTTACGTCTGATGCCATTGCGCGCGGGTTATACTGCATAACGTTAAGTACATCTTCTACCGATGACCCCTTCACCACTTCTTCAATGTAAAAGTCTTCAGGATCGTCGTCATAGCTGTAAATATGCACTTCATTTAAGCGACCAAACAAGTTGTGCATGTCGCCCATAACGTCTTGATAAGCGCCCGTTAAGAACAAACCAATGTAGTACGGCTCATCTTTCTTAAGTGGGTGCATTGGCAGTACGTCAGTAATTTCACGGCCAATAGTGAACTGATCAATTTTACCGTCGCTATCACAGGTAATATCCACTAGCGAGCAATTGACCGTTGGCTCTTCATTCATACGAATAAGAGGCACTACCGGCAGCAGCTGGTCGATGGCCCATGTATCAGCAGCCGACTGGAATACAGAGAAGTTACAAAGGTACTGAGACGACAAACTGTAATCTAGCTCTTGAAGCTCTTCTGGAACATATTCTTCGTTGCGATACCACTGCTGTAAGCGACCCATAATTTGCCAGTACAGCGTTTCGATTTTGCCCAGCTCTTCAAGTGACAACACGCGTAATTTAAATGCATCTAGCGCTTGCTCTTTATACTGCGACGCATCGTTGTAAATTTCATGCATGTTCGTTTGTTCATCAAACGTGTCTGCAAGTTCGCGCATATTCTTAAGGAAGAAGTGTTCACCCGCTTTTGCTGATGTATCCATTTGCGACGCATTCGACTTAATTTCGCCCACAATTTCCGTGATAACACAGCTGTGATGCGCAGTGATTGCACGTCCACTTTCACTAACCAGATGCGGATGCGGTACGCCTTCAAGGTCGCACATTTCCTTCATGCCATAGACAACGTCAGCAACATACTCTTGCATGCTGTAGTTACGCGACGATTCATTAGTTGAATTACTGCCGTCGTAATCGATACCAAGGCCACCACCTACATCAACATAATCTAGCTCGAAGCCCATTTTGTGAAGGTCTGCGTAAATACGCGCGCCTTCGGTTACCGCTTCTTTAACCGCACGAATGTCGGTTAATTGGCTACCAATATGGAAATGGAGTAGCTTTAAGCAGTGCCCCATGCCTTGCTCTTCAAGGTAGCGGGCTGCGTTAATGATCTCAGTAATGGTTAAACCGAATTTCGCACGTTCACCACCAGAGCTTTCCCACTTACCACGACCTTTCACCGTCATTTTTGAGCGCACACCAATGATAGGATCGATATCCAGCTCTTTGGCTATTTTTACCAGAAGAAGAAGCTCGGTGTATTTTTCAACTACTACCACAACGCGGCGACCCAGCTTTCTGCCTAACAGCGCAAGACGCATAACTTCGTCGTCTTTATAACCATTAAGGATTGTCAGCGACTCTTCATTGGTATTCATGGCAAGCACAGTCAGAAGCTCGGCTTTTGACCCCGCTTCTAAGCCATAGTTAAATGGCTTGCCCGCATCGACAATTTCCTCAACGACTTCGCGCATTTGGTTTACTTTTACCGGATACACACCTTGGTACTGGCCTTGGTATTCGGCTTCTTCGATGGAGCTTCTAAATGCTTTGTTCAAGCCTGCAACTTGCGAGCGCAGAATATCGTGGAAGCGCACAACAACAGGAAACTGTACGCCTTCTTTACGGATATCTTCAATTACCGAATTAAAGTCGATTCGAATGCTAGGATCTTCAGGAACAGGGGTAATATGGACGTTGCCGTTTTCACCAATTTGAAAATAGCCGCCACCCCATTGAGACACGCCGTAGACGCGCTCCGCTTCTTCGATGCTCCAATCTGACAATTTATTCACCTATTTGTAAGTGGGCTAGGCCAATACCTAGCATAGAAAGTGCGAAAATAAGCAGCGTATTATAGTCAACGTAAGACTGAACGCGATAGTTGTTGCGATATAAAATATCTATTGTCGCGACGAATTTTGTTTATCGAACGCGGGCTTTTTTAGCCTATCCAAGTTCGAACATAATCTAAAACGACGTTATCTGCTTTTTCTTCACAAAGGGTTATAAACTCTGAGATGCTTTGAGTACGTTCAAGTTCAAATCCCAGTTTAATTGATGGCGCGCTAAAAAACTTCTCTGCAATATGATCAGCATCTGTTGCTTCATCTTCCAGCCATGTCTCGCTGAGCTGACTTCGCCTATCTAACTTAATGGGCGCTTTTATTTGATTGAAGGTATCAGAATTGGGGATTTGCCAACTACGCATGTCTACAAATAAGTGAAAGGGTCGGCCTTTACGGGTTTTCAAGCAATCAGAAAGCTTAGCAAGGTACTGAATGTTCGTGGACATATCCCACTTACCGCGAAGCGTGACCAAAATACAATTTCTAAACGGCTCAATATGAAAAGGGGTCGTAGACATTTACTCGTACATCTCTATGCGACTATATGAATAGCTAACTCAACATCTATACCATTCACATACTAGAGCTGATAAGCATCAACTACAACTATAGTTGAGTACTTTATAATTAAGTTTAATACCCAATAAAAAGGCCTGTGTTTAAACAGGCCTTTATAGAAGATGTATCAAAGAGATGCGCTGTATTAGTCGTCTCCGAACTCGCGAATAATGCTGTTAATGGTGTCTTTAGCGTCACCCAGAACCATGCGCGTGTTGTCCTTGAAAAACAGCGGGTTGTCTACACCGGCAAAACCGGCATTCGCAGAACGCTTAAGTACGAAGACCGTTTTCGCACGATGTGCTTCGATAACTGGCATTCCGTAAATAGGGCTGCCTTTCATCTCTTTGGCTGCTGGGTTAACTACATCGTTTGCACCGATAACAATAACTACGTCATAGTTTTCCATACGAGGGTTAACGTCATCCATCTCGTATAGTTGGTCATAAGGCACGTCAGCTTCTGCCAATAACACGTTCATATGGCCCGGCATACGCCCCGCTACAGCGTGAATGGCGTAATCAACCGTACAGCCATTTTCCTCTAGCAACGACTGAAGTTCACGTACCGCATGCTGCGCTTGCGCAACCGCCATACCATAACCAGGCACCACCAGTACTGCTTGCGCTGCTTCTAATACATAAAATGCATCTTGCGCCGACAGTACTTTAATCTCGCCTTCTATTTTCTCGCCGGCTTCTACTGGCTTGGCAAAGCCAGATAACAGCACATTCATCAGCGAGCGGTTCATGGCCTTACACATAATATTGGTAAGAATTAAGCCTGAAGCGCCTACTAGTAGACCGGTAACAATCAATATTGTGTTACCTGTAGCAAGACCTGCCGCCGACGCTGCTACACCTGAGTAGCTATTTAAAAGCGCAATAACCACCGGCATATCTGCACCACCAATTGAAATGGTAGCCCACAAGCCGAAGCTTAGTGACAACGCAATAGCACAGTAAATCCAAAGTGGGTTGCTTGGGTCGGTAGTAAAGAAATAACCTATCACCACCATGCCAATTAGATGCAAGATGCTTAGCTCGCGAAGCCCTGTGAAAATAACGGCTTTAGAGCTCATTTTTCCTGACAACTTACCCCAGGCTACCACCGAGCCAGAGAACGTAATGCCCCCAACTAAAATTGTGAAAAACAGGGTAATAAAAGTGAACGCACTTTCAGTTTTAAGAGTAATTAGGCTCATTCCGGCTAATGTTGCCCAACCCAGAAGCAATGACGCTGCGCCACCAAAGCCATTAAATAACGACACCATTTCTGGCATTGCCGTCATTTCAACGGTCTTAGCTTTCCACGCACCAAAGGCGCCACCAATAACAAAACCTAGCAGGATGTAGTGATAGCTAATAATCTGCTGGTCAAGCAGGGTGACGACGACAGCAACCAGCATACCAATGGCAGAAATAAAGTTACCTTTTTTCGCGGTATCTGGATGGCTAAGTAACTTAAGTCCTAGTATAAATAGTGCCGCAGCTACTACGTACGCAAGGTTTATTACGGTTACGATATCACTCACTTGCGTACTCCTTATTTATCTTTTTTCTTGAACATGCCAAGCATGCGATCAGTAACGAGATAACCACCCACCACGTTGATGCTGGCCAGCGCCACCGCTGCGGTACCAAGAATGGTCGTTAGCAAATTGTTGTCGCTACCCGAGGCTACCAATGCTCCCACTAACGTAATACCCGATATCGCGTTAGAGCCTGACATTAAGGGTGTATGTAAAGTTGCTGGGACTTTTCGAATTAACTCAAAACCCAAAAAAGCAGCCAGTAGCACGATGAAAAGTAGGTAAATGATTTCCATGATTAGGCTCCTTTGTATGCGTTATTAAGCATGTCGTTGGTGATGCTACCGTCGTGAGTAATAACACAGCCGGCCAAAATGTCGTCTTCTAAATTCAGCCCAAAGGTTTTGGTTTCATCGTCAAAGAACTCATCCACAAGGTTGTAGATGTTATTGGCGTACATGTCAGTGGCGGCTTTAGCCACATACTGGCTCCAGTTACCATTACCAATTACCTTTACACCGTTAACTTCAACGGTTTCGCCAGCAACCGAGCCTTCAACATTACCACCTGATGTTGCAGCCATATCTACAACCACACTGCCCGGCTTCATGAGTGCTAATGTATCTTTTGAGATAAGCACTGGTGGTTTGCGACCAAATAACTGCGCTGTCGTAATAACAATGTCAGAGTCGGCAATCGCGTCGCGTTGCGCTTCTTGCTGCTTCGCTTTTTGTTCATCGGTCAGTTCTTTTGCATAACCGTCCTTCGTTTGGCCTGTTTCCCCAATGTCGATCTTAAGGAATTTGCCACCTAGCGATTCTACTTGCTCAGCCACCACAGGGCGGGTGTCATAAGCAAGTACGTTTGCGCCTAAGCGTTTCGCGGTTGCTATGGCTTGAAGACCCGCTACGCCAGCTCCAATAATAAATACCTTTGCTGGTTTTATTGTTCCTGACGGTGTCATCATCATAGGTAATATTGATGGCAACTGATTCGCCGCCTGCATCACCATTACGTAACCCGCAAGACTCGCTTGCGAGCTCAATGCGTCCATTTTTTGTGCACGAGAAGAACGAGGGATCATCTCTACAGAAATAGCGGTTAGCCCCTTTTCTGCAATAGACTCAACAAGCGATTGCTGAAAGAAAGGGTCGAGATGACCTACCACAATGGCCCCTTTTTTCATCAACGCTAGCTGTGCATCGGTGGGTTTGTTCACCGCCACCAGCATATCTGCTGTTGATAATGCATCATTCACATCATCGATGACAGTTACGCCTACATCTTTGTATTCTTTATCTGAATACCCTGAGTGTACGCCCGCCCCCGCTTCTAGCAGTAAGGTCGCCCCTTTTTTCACCAGACGCTGCGCACTACTAGGTGTAGCCGCACATCGCTTCTCCACATTATTTAGCGGATCTGGCGCTTTTGACTCATTTAATATTATGATTTTCACACGCTTCTCCTCACATTCCGGCTATCCGAGAATGACACCCTTTAAACAGTACTAAGCCATTTTATTCACTTATGCCTAGCATTCTCTAGCGAAATCAAAAACAGAACAGGCAATTTCTGTATTTATTTTGCTTCGAATAGCACCCCTCATTCCGCTTATTTTTCAAGCGAAACTGCGGCAAAGCTACGCTATATGGGCATACATCACTAGTATCATTTACTTACGAGTCATAACTAATATTTATATAGAAATGGCATACAGGCGATAAATGAAGTGGATAAAGAAGCATTTATTCTGTGAATACATTAATAATTGTACACTTTTTAAACACACGTAAAGGTGAAATACGATAATCGATGTCGAAGAAATCACGCCTTTTAAATAAGGTGATTCAATTAATTTAAAAAATTGTTAAAAAAATTTGGGGGATTTTACAAACCGTGTCGTCTTGATGAATTAACAGCGAAATGCTGTGAGAGAAAGCCAAGTGGGGTGCACACCATAAGGCGCATTAAAATTAACGATTAGGACACACACCATCATGTATAGGAAAACCAAGCTTGCATGCTCAGTGGCAGCAGTTTTAGCGTCGGCTATTTCTGCGAATAGTGCATTTGCCCAAGACGCGCAACCCAATAAAGACGTAGAAGTGATTGAGGTAAGTGGTATCCGCTCATCGGTTGCAAAATCGATGGATGTTAAACGCAGCTCTGCTGGCGTAGTCGACGCCATTAGCGCAGAAGACATCGGTGATTTTCCCGATACCAACTTAGCTGAATCACTACAGCGTATTACCGGCGTATCTATCGACCGTTCAGGCGGTGAAGGCCAGCTAATTACCGTACGTGGTTTTGGACCACAGTTTAACACCGTGTTGGTAAATGGCCGTCAAATGGCGTCTGAAAACGATTCGCGTGCGTTCAGTTTCGACACGATTGCTTCTGAGTTAGTAAGCAGCCTTGATGTGCATAAAACGTCAACGGCCACAATGCAGTCTGGTGGTGTAGGCTCTACCATTAATATTAATACCGCGCGCCCGTTCGCATTAAACGGTTTTAAAATGGCGGGCTCGGTAAAAGGCGTGTACGACGAAAATAGCGAAGAAACTACGCCGCAATTTTCTGGCCTTATTAGCAACACGTTCAATGACGACACCTTCGGTGTATTACTTGCCGTTTCACACCAAGAGCGTGAGACTCGCCTTAACCAGGCTCAGATGGACGGTTGGCTAGAGAACGTTGGCGTGCCAAACCCTGTTACGCAGTCAGGCGATGCTTGGACAGGCAATGTATTTTCACCGCGAAACTACGATCACAAAGTGACCTTTGAAGAGCGTACCCGAACAAACGCTAATCTTGTATTCCAATATGCACCTAACGACAAACTGGTTGTAACTGCTGACGCACTGTATTCAGATTTTGACGTAGAGTCTGAAGCAACGTCGTACGGCCACTGGTTTACCGCGCCTAACATTCAGGGTGTAGGTGATGACGGCAGCCTGTTTGATGAAAACGGCAATCGCCGCAGCCCAACGGTTGATGCAAACGGTACTATTGTCGATTTATACCAAGAGGTAGGTTTGGCGACCGATATGCACGCCAAAACGTTCGACCGTTTAACTGATACCTATGCCATAGGCCTTAACTTTGATTACCAGTACTCTGATAATCTGAATTTATCGTTTGATTTAAGTCATTCAGAAGCCGAACGCGAAGCCAATAATGGTGGCGGCGATCAGCTTTCACTTATTGGTTATGCCAACCGCGTACGATTCCAAGTAGATGACAACATTTTACCAGTTGCCAGCATGTTCGCTTCGCCTAATGACAATATTTATAGCGGACAACAAGAACTAGATGGCGCGATTGTTACTGGTCCTGACGGATTCCCTATATACAACCCTGCACTGACACCTGATGGTGTTAGCAATCATCTTGATGAAGCGAACAGCCGAGCTCACGTAATGCTGCGTCGAGGCTGGGCGGTAGAAGATGAAGTGAGCCAGCTGCGCTTTGACGGCGAATACGTAACAGATGGCAGCGGCCTAACTGAAATTCGCTTTGGCGCACAGTACAGCACCGAAACCAAATCACTTACCCGTTGGGACAATGAAGGTGTAGGTATTCACTGTACTTACTGTGGTTACCCAGACTTGCCCGAGATCCCAGCAGGCAGCCAATACGTTTTTGACGCAGGCAGCGATTTTCTTTCTGACGTAAGTGGTAGCGGTCGCATGCCCACCTCTTGGCTTGCCCATGATGGCGAAGCCAACTTTGCGTTTTTAGAATCTTACTATCAAAGCGTAAATGGTGATTCGATTAGTTTTGATGCGGTGCGCCGTAACAACAGCTTTGAAGTTGAAGAAGATATCATCTCTACCTATATGGAATTCGACTTTGAAGGCGAAGTTGCAGACATGTTCTTAAGCGCAACCGCTGGTGTGCGTTATGAAATGACGGATGTGACGGTTAACGGAACGCAAGCGCCAATAACAGGCTTAACGATTCTGGATCAAACCGAAATGCTGGCTGGTTTTGGCGATGCGCAAAGTATTGCCACTGAGTCTGATTACGACGTGCTATTGCCAAACTTCAGCGTACGTTTGGAAATTACCGACGACTTAATTGCGCGCTTTGCGGCGAGTTCAACTATTACTCGCCCTACGCTTAACAGCATGTCGCCGGTAACCGTAATTACGACCACCCGCCAAGGTGGTGACTTAACGTCTACCAGTGGTAACCCTGCACTAGAGCCATTCAAATCGGACAACTTGGACTTGTCACTAGAGTATTACTATGACGAAGCAAGTTATGCATCAATTGGTTATTTCAGAAAGTTGGTATCGAACTTTATTGTTAATAGCCAAGAAGACAAAACCTTCGAGCTTGCTGACGGCAGCTTGCTAACCGACCCTTCTACAGGCGCTAACGCTAGCGCGCCAGATGCGGGTGACGACGTTGCTGTGTTTACCAATACTCTGCCAAATAACGGTGAAGACGCAACGGTAGACGGCTTCGAGCTTGCGCTTCAGCACACTTTCGATAATGGCTTTGGGGTGCTTGCCAACGGAACTATCGTTGACAGTGACGCCGAACTCGATCCATTCGATATTAATCAGGTATTTGCACTAACCGGGTTAAGTGATTCTTACAACTTGGTGGCATTTTATGAAACTGACGATTATCAAATTCGTCTTGCCTATAACTGGCGTGATGAGTTTGTTCAGTCGTTAACACAAGGGCAGGGTGACGGCCCAACCATTGTTGAGTCTTATCAACAGCTTGACATTAGCGGTAGCTACAGCGTGACAGACAATGTAGAAATCTTCTTTGAAGGTATTAACCTTACAGAAGAGTTTGTACATAAACGCGGTCGCTTCTCTAATCACTTGCTGTTGGTTGAAGACAGCGGCAGACGTTGGGCCTTCGGTGTGCGCGGAAACTTTTAGTTTCGCGTAATTGGGGCCGACATTTGTTGGTCCCACATTCGTGGCTACCCTTTGGTAGCCACAGTTTTTATTCAGGAAATCAGTATGACAACAGCAACTCCCATAACGCACATTGTAGTAGTCGGTGGCGGTAGCGCAGGGTGGCTAACGGCTGGTCGTATTGCAGCGCAACATCAATGCGCTACCCGCAAAGACATTAAAGTAACCTTAATAGAAAGCCCCAATGTGCCTATTATTGGCGTGGGCGAAGGCACTTGGCCAACCATGCGCTCAACACTAATTGCATTGGGTATTAGCGAAACCACTTTCATCAAAGAATGCGACGCCACATTCAAGCAAGGGGCAAAGTTCGCTAAGTGGACCAGCGGTGAAGAGCACGATTTTTACTACCACCCTCTCATGCTGCCCCAAGGTTTTTCGCAAACAAATTTAGGCCCTTATTGGCAGTCTGTTGCACCAGAATTAAACGAATCTTTTTCCCATGCAGTATGTGTTCAGGAAGCGATATGCGAAGCAGGTTGTGCACCTAAAAGCATACGCCACGCAGAGTTTGCAGGCACCGCAAACTATGCTTATCACCTAGATGCAGGAAAATTTACCGCCTTTTTAACCAAACACTGCACTGAAAAACTAGGTGTACACCATGTGCTGGCCGACGTTAACCGCGTTGAAAGCAGCAATAACGGCGATATCAAAGCCCTTAATACCGAGCAAGGGGTAATAGTAGAGGGCGACCTTTTTGTTGACTGTACCGGCTTCAAATCTATGCTGCTTGGTGAGCATTACAAAGTGCCGTTTATTCCCTGTGACGATGTACTTTTTATCGACCGAGCATTAGCAGTACACGTGCCTTATGACACCCCGCAAAGTCCTATTGCTTCCCACACTATCTCCACCGCACAAGACGCCGGTTGGATTTGGGATATCGGTTTGCAGTCACGCCGAGGTGTAGGCCACGTCTATTCCAGTAGGCATCAGAGTAAAGATGACGCCTATGCTCGCTTAGACACATACGTTCGCCAAACCAGCACGTTAAACGGCATAGATGGGATAAACGTAAAAGACATTACTATTCAAAGCGGACACAGGCAGCGCTTTTGGCAAAATAACTGCGTGGCTGTTGGGCTAGCGGCGGGCTTTCTAGAGCCGTTAGAAGCCTCAGCGCTTGTACTGGTGGAGCTGTCTGCCTCAATGATTGCTGAACAGTTACCAGCAAACCGAGCCGTAATGGATATTGTGGCGAAGCGCTTTAATGACACCTTTTCTTACCGTTGGCAGCGAATTATCGACTTCTTAAAGCTGCATTACATGTTGAGTAAGCGAGAAGACAGCGCATTTTGGCGGGACAATCGCGATAGTCATACTATTCCGGATTCATTAAAAGAATTACTCGCACTGTGGCAATACCACCCACCTAGTGACAAAGACTTTACCAGCAACAACGAGGTATTCCCCGCGGCAAGCTATCAGTATGTCCTGTACGGTATGGGGTTCACCTCAGATTTAGGCGCACATCAGCAATGGGTTAACGCCGACTTTGCTAAGCAACAGTTGATGCAGAACAGAAAAGCTCGCGGCATGGCGGTGGAGAAACTGCCTAAACATCGCGAACTTATTAATAAAATTCACCAATTCGGCCTGCAGGCCGTTTAACGTAAATCAATAAGCAGGGCCTACGTATGACTCACATGGTTGCCATTAATAATAAACAACATGCAGATTTGAAAGTAACCGACGATGCATTGTCACTCAGTGCCAATCAGCACCTTGTTCCTGTGGTGGTCTCTGAACTCAACAAGCTTGTGGTACATTACCCCGTGGTGATCACCAAGTTTGACGATTCTGGACAATTTGGCTTATCTGCCTTATTAGGTTTTGAAGAAAAAGAAAACCTATTTTGGCAACAAGGTGAATGGGATGCGGTTTATATTCCCGCACAGTTTGAACGCCTGCCTTTTTATGTAGGAACGGAAGCGCAAAGCGCTGACAGCAGCAACCGGGTGCTGTGCATTGATATGGATAACGCTTCAGTAAGCGAAGAAAAAGGCACACCGCTTTTTGATAACACGGGAGAGCCCAGTAACTACCTGTTAGAAAAGCAGCAGATCCTTGCTCAGCTTCTTGACGGTGAAACGCAAAATCAACGTTTTATTGCCGCGCTGCAACAGCACAACCTTATCACACCATTCACCCTAGATATTACCTTTGAAAACGAAAGCAAAACGTCTATAACAGGGTTATATACCATTGATGAAGATAAGCTAGCGGCGCTTAGTGCTGACGCGATTGCTGATTTGCATGCACAACACATGCTGCAATGCATTTACACGCTCATAGCGTCAAACGCACAAATCTATGCCCTTATCGACAAAAAGAACAAGGCGAATAAAAACGCAGACGCATGGTTTCAAACTACAAATTGATTAAGGTTGGTGAGCAAGCCACACCGATTGTTGTTATCGATGGTTTCATACCAGACCCGCTGAGTTTGGTAGAAACAATTGCTCAACACCACCCGTTTACAAAACGAGATGGCGACTTTTATCCGGGGGTGAGAAGTCACCCGCCCCAGGAGTATGTCGAACACCTACATACCTCGCTTCCGCTGCTGTTTAGCCAACTTGCTTCGCATAATGGGCTACAAGATTTTGGCGTGGAAAAGCCGCTTCAAATACCCCTAGTGCAACTTTCCATAGCCAATCAAGAGCCGAAAAATTTGTCGCCCATTCAATGTATTCCACACATCGATACGCAAAAGGATAATGAATGGGCATTGGTACACTATCTGTTTAGCGCACCTTTGGGCGGTACTGCATTCTATCGACATATTGAAACGGGGTTAGAGCGGGTTAATGCAGCGCAATACGAAGGCTATTTTAAAACCTTAAAACGTCAAGCCACCAGCGTAGGGCTACCACCTAAAGCGTACATAAACGGTGATACCGCCATGTTCATCCAAATCGCCCGCATTGAGCCTATGTTTAATCGCGCCGTGTTGTATCCAGCCAACTTGCTGCACAGCGGCTGTTTACCTAACGATATTTCGGATTCTGTTGATGTGAAAGAAGGCAGGCTAACCGCAAACGCCAGTATCACGTTTAAAGGGTAAAACGCTCAGCCCTAATAATGAGGACTATGAAAACTTCAGATAGCGATTTGCGATAGCTGCCTTTGGTAGTGCTCGTTACGTTACTGCAATTTTAAGATTGACGACTAATTCATTAGTGAAAGTGTAATAGACGCGATTTCATCCGTGCCCGTTACGGTTATTGGTGAAGTCAGGCTATCAAAGGTAAATGGAATTTTCTCATAGCTTCGACCGCCGTGCTCTCTAGCCACTTCAACGTGAAGTATTAACGACGAAGAGTTTGCGCTTTGTCCAAAATCATCCAATCCATCCCACTCTATGTGCAAGGGCGCGTTTTTCTTTGTAGCCCCGGCAAACCCATCGACTAAACCTTCATTTTTCCGACCCACTCTTCGCCACCATGTGCGCAGCTCGCCTAGCCACCTTTCGCTGGTGCCGCGAAGCGCCAAGCTTTTTACTAGCCGGTTCTTTTCGTCGCTTATCCACACGCTTACGTAAGGACCGCGATAATCTGCAATGTCAAATAGCGGTAAGGTGATATCAATTGAGATGGCGTGGCCATTTTTTTCAGCCTTGTTTTTACCCGACGTGCGAGCCGTATAGGTGTTGCTGGTAAATACCCTGCCATTTTCATCAATTAACTTCAGCGCTAGTGATGGGTTCGCGTTAACTAACTCCATGGCTTGCTGCGCTGTTTTGGTTGCCGAAAAGTGTGCTAACAACATGGCTTCAAATGCGTTATCCGCCACTGATATGGCTTGAAACTTGGCGCTAGGCCAACCGTCACTGTGGCTTAACACGCCCTTTTCTAAAGACGCCAGCTTTGAAGTAGAAAGTACTGGGCGTTGCCACGGCCTGATGTATGCGATGGTGCTTGGATTACTAACAGCGTCCGTTGCGCGGCCATTTTGAATTACAGCCTCTTGCGCCACGGTCCCCTGCCAACTAAAACCTTGGTTCGACGCGTGGGTTTCTAGCCCTTGCGCGCTAATGTGGTAAGAACGAATATTAATTGATGTCAGGTAGTGAGCAATGCGATCTACGGCAAGAGAAGCTGTGAACTCGGATAAATCCCACTGGATAGGTGACGCAAATGCCACGCTGTTATCGTCATTAAAATTGACCTCAGCAATGCGCGCCACACGAGCAAGACGTCTCACTTCGCGACGCGAAAGGTCATGCTTACCTTGAACATATTCGGCCCAATAGTCATAAAGCGCACCGTTGCGGCAGCTTATGTTACCTTCAGTCCGATTAAACCAATCCTCGCACCGCTTAATGGCACTGTACAGCCACGCCGGAAGTGTACCTTCGTAACGTTGATTAATTTCGCTAAGCGCACTCGTTGCGTTTGATTTATCTAGCGTTTGATAGGTGTCTTTAATCAGTAGATCAATATTCTTTTGCTCAATGGCGCTAAGTGTCTGCTCTTCGTACAGGGTTATTTCTGTGTTAAGTGTGTGGGAGGTTGCTTCTGGTGATGGTGCAGGAAACACATACAACTCGGCCTTAACAGCATAGCTGGCGGTAAATACCGCCAGATATAAAAGGAAACGCCCAACCATTATTCGCTGACTTGTGCAGTGGTGGTGTCACTTTGCTCCTGCTGACGTGGCGCAGGCGCTGGATCAGCTAACGTTAAGTAGCCATCACCATTAGTGTCGTAGCGATGAAAGGCATTAAACCCAGACACCATGTACTCTGAAAATGTCATTTTGCCATTCTCGTCTGTATCAAGAACTTCAAAGCGAACGTAAGTTTGTTTAATTTGCCCTTCATGGGTCTTCTCGATCTGTGCATCCAGCCTGTCTTCAAACTCAAGCACGTATTCTTGCTCTGTAAGCTTGTCATCACTGTTTTCGTCTGTACGCTGGAATTGCGCTTTGCGAACGGCGTGAAACTCTTCTTTTGTTACCTTTTCGTCACCGTTTTGGTCGTATAAGGTGACAAAGCCTTCAATATTGTGGCTGGTCGGCATGCGCAACATAGGGCGCTGTACTAGCTCAGGTTTGTCATCTTTTTCCTGTGACGCCGAGCGACGGGGCGCTGGTTCAGGGTCGCCCAGTGCAACTACACCATCATTATCACTGTCCATACGCGAGAAACTTCGCTCACCCACCGCGTTTACTTCATCAATAGTAATGAACTCGTCATCGTTACTATCGACAGCATGGAAACGTATGTGAGTTTGTTTTACCGATGCTTTTCTGTCTTCAGCTAACCGTTTTTCTACTTTGCCTTCCCACTCATAAACGTATTCACTTTCATCAAGTACACCGTCTTTGTTGGTATCAGACGCATTGAAGCGAGCGCGTCTGGCATCAACGAACTCTTCTAATGGAAGTGACTCGTCTTTGTTTAAGTCATAGGTCAATATAATGCCGCTGGCGCTATGTGGTGCCGCTACTGCCGAAGCGCTAATACAAAGCGCAGATACAACGGCTAAACTTACTGTTTTAAACATAATTATCTCCTTGTACCCTCAATGATTAATAGGCTTCGAATGATAGTGTGGTGGTGTAGCTATAAGTGGGCACGTCTGCACCATCAGGCGCGTCGGTACGCAGTCTTACTTGCATCAAATAGACATCTTGTGCTGAAGGAGTAAATGACGCTTGCCCTTTGGCATTTGTCGTTAATTTTTCTACATCAGATTCTTCGGCGAACTGATCTTTTCCTTGGTACACCGAGATTTCATGATCGGTAACAGGCTTACCGTTAAACAGAACTTTGAAATTAAAACTCTCGTTGGCAAACAAACTGTTAGGGTGATTAATTGCCACGATCTCTAAGCCGTCGTTTCTTGGCGCTAACGCCTGTTCACTTGGCCCTTTCTTCGTTACGTACGTTGTTGCAAACGTAACTGATTGAAAGTGCTCTTTTAGTATCGCACCTTCAGGTAGAGGCTTTTCATTACCTCGCATAGAGCCTCGCTCACCGTCCTTTTCATACACGCGAAAAATTGCCCCCATGCGTTTTCCGGTCGAAAACTGGTAAGTCCCTTCTTCCTCTAAAGTGTGCTCAAGAACATTACGGGTAGACAGATCGACAACCTTCTCCACACTCACTTGCTTGCCGCTAGGGGTTACCACTTCAAACGATGCATTCGTAATTGCCGCTTCTGGTACAAAAAATTGTTCTGCAAAAGATGCATCCAGCGTGACTTTACCGCCTCTAACCGGTTCAAACTGAAGCGGTTTTAGGTAAGCCACGTGGGCTAGAGCAGCGCCACTGAAGCAGCTTGCAATAAGCAAGGGTAAACTGATGAGCGTGTGTTTTTTCATGGTTTTTTATTTTCTAGTTGTGTAAAAGTGAAATCATACTATTGCAAATGATAATGGTTATCAATAGTATTACGATCGATTTTTGACGCACGAAGTGTCAAGAAATCGCTTTGACAGGCGCGATTTAAGAAAAATAAAAATGATATCAACCGACGCAAACAGGAGGTTTAGCGTTGATACGAAATACTAATTATTTGCACTTTTATTAAAAATTGGAAAAGAACAATGAAATTTAAACGCTCAACGGTAGCTATTTCGCTTGGCTGTGCGCTAACACTTCCTGCCCTAGCTCAACAATCAGAATTGGCAGTTACAAAGGCCAAAAGTGAAGAAACCCTGACAACGACTGTCGAAACCGTGCTGGATGCACAAACTCTGTCAAAGCGCTCAATTACAAATATTGAAGATACCGCTCGCTATATCCCAGGAGTACAAACTAATGATACGGGTAACCGTTTCGGTAACGATGGCTTCAACATTCGCGGCTTGGAAGGAGACGCCGTAGCAGTAACTGTAGATGGCGTCGGTCAAGGCGAAACGCTAAACCCAAGCTCATTCGCCGCTTATGGAATGTATGGATCGAGCCGCGGCGAAATTGAATTGGAACACGTAAAAGCCGTCAATATCACTAAAGGCCCAAGCGCTGTCGCGCAAGGACCAGGCTCCCTTGCAGGCTCAGTTACCTACGTGACCAATGAAGCGAGCGACTTTTTACCTGCCACAGGTGATGCTACAGGCGTTAAGTTGAAAACCGGTTTTGATGCACGCTCTGACGAATGGCTAGTACACGGCACCGTCGCTAACAGAACGGGTAACTTCGACTCGCTATTGCAATACACAATGCGCGACAGTAGTGAAACAGAAGCCCACAGCCATGGTGAGAATATCTCTGGCTCAGCACGTGGTCAGGCTGACCCGATGGATAATCAAGTCGATGCAGTTTTACTTAAACTTGCTTATAACTTTTCTAAGCACCAGCAACTAGGCTTTGTTTACGAAAAGACAGACAGAGAAACGAACGGCGTACCTCTTTCTCGCCAAAGTGATTCTTATTTTGACTTCACCTCAGCGGATGAAAATAACCGCGAGCGAATTGGGCTTTTCTTTAACAACGAAAACTTGGGCCTAGCGTTTGCTGACAGCATAGATGTGACATTGAACTATCAAGAGCTGTTTTCATCGGGTGTAACCAGCTTTCTTTACGGCAGTGCAGACGGCGACGCTATATTGCGTACCGAAGACCGCAATTTCAGCCAGGACTCATTGAGTTTCAATGTTGATTTGGCCAAATCAATCACCGGAGAATTTAACCATGAGATTATTTATGGTTTTAGTTTTCAACAGGTGGACGCTGAAGCGGTGATGTTTGACCGCAGGTTCGCTGGACAAACCGCGGACTCGCCTATATTAGACGGCTACCCTATTCGCGACCAAAGCTTTGTTCCAGAAACCGAAAAAACGTTAATTACAGCCTACCTAGCTGACACGGTTGAACTTAGCGAGCAATTAAGTGTAAACCTTGGACTTCGCTACGATTCAACCGAATACACGCCTACTGTAGATAGCACATTTTCAGACCCCACAGGGTTAAGCATCACAGACAGCGAGTTTAGTGCGGTGGTTGGTGAGATTGGTGCAACCTACGAATTCGTAAAAGGTCATTCTATAAATGTCCGTGTTGCTCAGGGCTACCAAGCGCCTACGCTACAAAGCTTATATTTTGGCACGAACTCAGGGGATGAAGTTACCGACATTATAACTGGTGACACCTTTATTGATCTTGATCGTATAGCCAACAGTGAGCTTGATGCTCAAGAGTCGACTAACTTTGAACTCACTTATATTGGTGATTTCGAGAACGGGAATGTCAGCGTGTCGGTGTTTAGAACTGAGTACACCAACATGATTCAAGACGAGACTTATTCAACGCCTTATGGCACTGAAGTAACTACCGTGCAGTGCGGTCGTTTCGGTTGTGAAACTGTAGTGAACACTGATGATGTATTCACGCAGCCACAAAATACGGGTGAACTGACTGTTGACGGTTTTGAAGTTACCGCCAATTATCATTTTACCGATAATGTATCAGGTCGTTTTGCATATACAGCGTTGGACGGTACCTACGACACCGCGTCTGCTTTCAACAATGCAGGTGACGACTTAGAAACCGTATCGCCAGATACCGCAACAGTTGGATTAGGCTACGTATCTGATGAAGGTGATTGGGGCGCAGAACTTGTCGCAATTTTGAGTAAAGGGGTAGAAGAAAGTACTCAACTTAGCTACACCTCGTTGAACAACGGCGCAGGTCCATCGCATACGCCTGCAGGCTATGCTGTTTTCGACCTGCTCGCCTACTACGACATTACTGAAAACCTGCGCTTTACCACGGCAATTTACAACCTTACAGACAAAGAGTATTACCGCTGGGAAGTACTTAATAGCGTAAGAGACGGTACTGGTGGTTTCTTTGGCGGCGTAAGCGGCAATGGATACCAGCGCTACTCAGAGCCAGGCAGAAGTATAAGTGCCTACGTCACTTACCAGTTCTAATGTAACCAAAGTGCAGGCCATACTGAGTTCAACTTAGCCAAGTGGCCTGCTATTCACTCAAGTATTCTCCCATGAATGTTTATGAAAGTTTGTTCACGAAAATGGGTGATCGAAAGTTCCTGTTCAAACGTTTTCTCGCTATCTCTCTTTTTAGGACTTTCACTATGTTTGGACTTTTTAAAAGCAATCCAACCAAAAAGATGCGGAAGCAGTATGACGCCCTTCTTGAAAAAGCCATGCACGCGCAAAGAAACGGTGACATAAAGACTTATTCATTGCTTACCGCCCAATCAGAAAAACTGTGGAAAGAAATAGAAACACTGGAGAAGAATACACAAGGAACATAAATGCTAGGCGCTTGCACATTGCGTGTGACCGAATACTAATACGTGATGTTTACACCTAAGGCGTAGCGCGCCCCCGCGTCTTGCACAAGCAAGAGATGATTGCTGAATCGGCCGCGCTTATGCACGGTTTCGTTAGTAATATTGATTCCTTCAAAAAATACAGAAACCCTCGGGCTAAATTGGTATGAAAGGCTCATATCCCACTGCTTGTAGGGGCTAACAAAGGTAGGCTCGGTGCTTTGGGTTTGGTTCAGTGATTGCAAGAACCCTTCTCGCTGGTTCCAGGCCACCCGCCATTGCAGCGCATTTTTTTCATAAAAAAGCACCATGTTTTTTGCACCCGACAACCCTGTAAGTGCGAAGGTTGAACGGATATTGGCGGTGTCTAATTCAGCGTTGCTGTCTACAAAGCTCGCATTGGCCTGAATTCCCCACCCTGACTCGCCAAACAAATGCTGTACTGCTACCTCTACCCCTTCAACCGTTGCAGACTCACCGTTGCTAGGAGATATTACGGAAAACTGCGCTAATGCATCAGCATCATCAACCGCGTTTGGATCTGTGCCGGTGCTAGGGTCAGTCACGTTATTAAAGGTTTGTGTACTGCTTTCATTAACAATGAAATTATCTACCGTTTTTCTAAAGTAACCTGCCGATATATAGCTATTTTCCTGGTAGTAATGCTCAATGGCCAAATCAATGTTTTTTGCCTCAAAGGGCAATAGCTGTGCGTTTCCGATACGCGCCCGCAGATCACCACCTTGTCGCGTGGTGGTGTAAGTTACGCCCGGCGCCATCTGTTCTAAGGTTGGGCGGGTGATACTGTGATTATAAGCCGCGCGAAATACCCAGCTATCTAACCAGCTGGCTTTAAAACTTACGCTAGGTAAAACATTGGTGTAGTTTGACGATTCATCAATGCTTACCGAGGCGCCAAATTCTTGCCCCAGTTCGGTTTGGTCTAAAATAACTAACGCCGACAACTGTTCGTCGACACCACTTACTTTTACGTCAGTATACTCAGCCCGTAGCCCTGCATGCACATCAATAAACCAAGGCGCAAAATCCTTTTCAATAGCGGCTTGAACATACCCCGCATACACGGTTTCCTTAACCGCGAAAGAACTCCCCCGAGTTTCAGCGGCTAAACTGACATCACCGGCGTTCTCCAAGTAACGAAATAATGTATCGCCGTCGTGACGCAGCCACTGATGAGGTATGTTCTCATGCCCACTAATTGACCCAAGAAAATCGTCGCCAGCGTCAAATATGGTTTGGAAGCTATCGGGAATATCAGGTGCATCAAAATAGCCACAAAAACTGCAGTGTCTTGCGTCGGCTTCGTTGTCTCTTCTTTCGTTGGCTTTTTCTCGCTGAGTTAATGCTCCGCCAACGTCAATTTTGCTAAACCAGTTATCGTCGCCAAGCACGCTTACATTGATTTTTCCTTGCCCTATATCGTCGTCAACACTCCATCCTCTGCGCAGCATCACATGAGAACGGCCGTTAGCTGGGTCTAAGTAATGGGATACCCCCACAGGCTCCCCCAAAGCGTTAACTTGACGAGGGTTGGCTTGTTCAAAGCCCGATATAGCCGGCAATATGTTTGATTGAGTATGGTCAAATGAAGAGCGATTTAGATAACCGATAAGCGAGAGAGAATTGCCCTCTCCGTTATTGTCATCGACATTAGCCATTGAATAAGACAGATCAGCATCAACAATTACGCTATCGCTCGCGATATAGTTTGCTGCAAAACCGAAGCTTTTTAAAGTCGACGAACGGTTAAATGTGCGCGCGTGAAAGTCGGTGGCGTGCCCACTGTTTTGTGAAAAAGCCACCGCCGTGCCGTTTTTATCAACCGTAACATCTTCAAGATTACTTGATGTAAACCAATGCCCCATTGAGGTTGCCGAGGTCTCCACATCGAATGTCGACCCCAAATAGTCGGCAGTAAGCTCTAGCTTGTTGTTAGGTCTATACTGTAAAACGAGTGCAGACCCCGTACGGGTCCTATCGTCAAAACGCACTCTTTGATCGTAATTTCTGGGAACGTATAACGTAGGAACGTCTTCAGAAAGCTCACTTTCAGGTACGTTAGTATTCACCAACCATCCATCGATTTGCGCTTCTTCTAACCGCGCTTGGCGCTTGTGCTGAGTAAAAGAGGCTAGAATACCAAACGAGTTATTTAAGTAGGTGTTGCTGAACATGGCAGACGTTGAAGGCGCGTATTGTTGCGAGTTGGTATCGTACTGCATTTTGACGCTGCCAGCCGCCCGCATTCCCTTGAAGGATAAAGGTTTAGCAGTTTGAACATCGATCGTAGCGCCAATGCCACCCGACTGCATGGTCGCCTGACTTTGTTTGTGTACGGTTACACTGCTGACAATCTCAGAAGCCAGTGTATCAAAACTGAATTCGCGCCCGAGCTTATCGGTTGCCATGGGCCTGCCGTTTAATAAAACCCGATTAAATTCCGGCCCAAAGCCCCTCACCGTAACAAGTTGCCCTTCCCCTTCTGCGCGGTCGATAGATACGCCAGACACACGCTGCAGCGCTTCTGCGAGGTTTTGATCGGGGAACTTACCCATATCCACCGACTGGATTGTATCAATGATGACGTTCGCGTTGCGTTTAATCCCCACCGATTGAGCAACACGCGCTCGCAAGCCCCTTACTTCAATGTATTCAATGTCGTAACTACCTTGCTCATCCGGTACGGTCACCAAGCTATCGTCTTGTGCGGTAATGGCGTTAAACAGGCGACCTAGCAAGTGATTGTTTTCATCGCCATCGCTAGCAGGCACTATTTTTATGCGTGTGTTATCAACAATATCAGCACTCAGGCCCGTACCAGCTAAAAGCTTTTTAATTGCCTCCTGCGGCGTATAGTTACCACTTACTTCGTTGGCAAAGACATGTCTGACTTTATTGAAGGGAAAGACTACGGTCAGCTCGGCCTGGTTTGCAAACGCGATGATCGCCTCATCTGCGCTTTGTGCGGGAATAGCGAAATTTATCGCTGGAAGCGGTGACTTATTTTGAGCAATTACTTCGGCTTGTTGGTGAGGAAGCACCGATTGAGCAATAGCGGTGTGACTTGCGCCGAACGACACCATACACAGCGCAACCGTTAAAGCTTTAGGCTTAAAAGGCAGCTTGGGTTGTGTGTCGAATGGGTTATTTGCCACAGGCATATTTGTATTTACGCTATTGTTATTATTAATTTATGAAGGGGAAATGCCTACGCGTCACCCTCCTCTTTATTGTTGGTGTTGTTTTAAACTAGCGCCGCATTATATACAACCCATTAACAAATTTAATTTTTGAGCGATAATGTTGAAAATACTGGGGGAAAATAGCGTGGCTGTCGTCTTAGTAAGTAACAACGATAAAAAATAACAATATGCCCATAGAAACAGCCATACATAATGCCTATATGTCGGCGCGCGGCTCGATGGCCAAAATGCTATCGCGCCTTGTGCCGCCTAAAGAAGTCGACGACATACTACAGGATACGTACGTCCGCTTGTGTCAGGCTAAATCTACTGAGCATATTAAAGAGCCTAAGTCGTTTTTGTTTAAGACCGCAAAAAACTTGGCTTACGATCATTTAAAGCGTGCTGATACGCGCATGGTAGACGACAGCGTAGAGGTTGCGGCGGCGCTGGAAAGTGCAATTAGCGGTGTTGAAGATGAAACATTTCACAACAACGCTACCCAGCAAGAGTTTAAGTTGTTTTGTGATGCAGTGCGCGCCCTACCCAAACAATGCAGGCGCGCATTTGTGTTGAAGAAAGTGTATGACTACTCTCTTAAAGAGATTGCCCAGGAATTAGAGATAAGCGAAAAAACCGTGGAAAAGCATATTGCTGAAGGGATTAAAAGATGCACCTTATTTATGCGACGACAAACAACGTCGTATACACGGCCGAACGCTTATCAAAATGGTGGGCAACACAGCTCGGCGGATGTAAAGAGAGACGCCCATGAATAGTTCTAAAAACGAAACTAAAACCGACAAATCAGACACCCAAAGCAACGTTGTTCAATTTAATAGCGATGATCGAGTGCTTGATACCGCCAGCGAATGGCTTGTGAAACTCGACGAGGGGCTTGATGCCGAAGAAATGCAAGCGCTAAAAAAATGGCTTGCAACGCCATTGCATCGAGACACTTTCCTCGAAATGGTAGCCTTGTGGGACAAGATGTCGGTGCTTAGCGAACTGGCTGAGATCGTACCTCATACACCTGAGCCTAGCGTCAAACACAAAGCAAACCACACCGTGAATTGGAAGCGCCCGCTGGCCATTGCTGCCTCGATTTTAATGGTCGGGCTGTTAAGTTATCAGGGGCTAAATTTATTCTCGCCGTCTAACCAAACCGAACCTGTTGCACAAATGGCAAGCTACTCGTTACAAGCTTCGACCAAACCGGGCGAGCACAAGAGTATTAGCTTAGAGGACGGCAGTACACTATGGCTTAATACCAACTCTCAAGTGAACATCGCTTTTACTGAAAACTCACGGATTATTCAGCTTGTCAAAGGTGAGCTTCATATCGAAGTGGCGAAAGACAAATCACGCCCGCTCAATGTACTTGCAGCCGGTAAAGCCATACAGGCGGTTGGTACTGCTTTTAATGTGCAATATCACCGCGGCGACCTTGAACTGGTAGTTACCGAAGGCGTGGTAGAAGTCGCCAGCTATACACTTAACAAAGCGAATGGCGAAAGCATTATTGATCCAATTATTAAACCGCAGGCTCAGCCACTGACGTTAGTTCAAGGTGAAAAATCGCTTTTATCTTTGCCTAACAGCACCGTTGAGACCGTGTCAGATGAAGATATCGCGAATGATTTAAGCTGGCGTGAAGGCAAGATTGTATTTCGCGGCGAGCCATTAATTGACGTGATTGAAGAAGTAAGCCGATATACGGACAAAACGGTTGTTTTAGGTGATGCTGCGCTTGCTAACATGCAAGTAGCAGGGCTATTCAACACCAATGATGTAGACGCGCTTATTGCCGCCCTTGCCGACAATTTACAGATATCTACAGACTACTCTAGCGACACTATTGTCCTTCGCCCCCGTTAACGGTGGGTTTGCTCATAAGTTATTACTTAGCATTATTGAGCTACAAACTAAACACAAAGCGCGTTCTAAAGCTTAACTCGCGCTTTTACCTACTCCCCCTTACAATGACGCCTTATATCAGTCTGCATGCATTGGTATGATAGATAAATGCATCAAACAATAAGGCGTCTTTGATATGCAAATAGGCAGTACTTTAACGGCAATTAAGCAGCTCACTTCCAGGCTACTATTTCTGGCCACCTGCGCGGTGCTATCTAATACAGCTTTCGCCATTGAAGCTGGCCAATATTACTATTTCATTTCTGACAAGTGCGTGGCTAAAGGCCCTCAAACGCCCGAAGAGCGAGGCGCCGTAACCCCAGATGTTATGCTATTTGAAGTGGTACCTGCGGGGATCAGCGACTACTACGTAAACATGAATACGAGCGCACTGATTCACTATACAGAGGAAGGGCAAGCGCACCTTTCTTCAATGGAAGCAGAGCAGGCCTATACTGCTGGTAAAGCACCGTCGAAAGACAGCCTTAGAAAAGATGGCAATGCCATCCAGCACGACTTCATGCTGCAGCGCGAAGCAATAGATTTAAAAACCCTGATAAACACGTTAAATGGTTTTTCCCAGCTGCAGTCTGATAAAGGCTACTTTTTTAAGAAAATCGTAGGCCTTTCTAACCCCGATGCTAAATTTAAAGCCATTACCCGGGTTCGCTTAAGCGATATGGGTTACGACAATCGCATGATGCTAACAAGCTACTCCAGCGATTACTTTATGCTGGATGAACAAGGTAAGGCCTCTGACACAGCTTTTATTACGGTAGATCACGGCGCAGCGCTACGCAATTCACTGCACGACACCAACAGCCCGTACGCCATATTTACCAAAAATTCAGTATGCGGTGAAAAGTGGGAGCCCGGCAATTAACAAGGTAATTAGCTAGGACATACTTTAAACGCTTGTTGAATGGATCGGGCTTGCTTCGGCTTTAACGGCTTTGGTTTTAAAAGGCTCTGGTTTTAATTACTACGATAGAGCGTTTTGATAAGGTGGTAGCCGAAACGGGTCTTCACCGGCCCGTGTACTTTGAGCACGTCTTTTTTAAATACCACATCGTCGAAGGCTTTTACCATTTGGCCTCTACGAAATTCACCAAGATCGCCGCCACGCTTGCCCGACGGGCATTTAGAATGACGCTTTGCTAATGTCGCAAAATCCTTACCCTTTTTAAGCTGCTCTAAAATAGAAAGCGCTTCTTTCTCTGTTTTAACCAAAATGTGAAGTGCGGATGCCGTTGCCATGGAAAGGACCTAATTTGTCTCGGGGTTTAAGAATAATATCGTGCACGCTAAGTATACCCTAGTGAACAACCCACCTTCCATTAGTCAATGTGATGTGTTGGGTTAAAAAAGCGATGTAAAGGCTACTCTGCTGTTTAAAAGCTGCGTATCGTTAACCTTTATCAATCATTGACGAGCCTTCCCTTTTGTTACCAGAATTCGACTTGGCCCAAGCGATAGGAATGCTGAGTTTTGCGCTTGGCATTTTGTGCTTTTATCAGCGTGATGATCAGCACCTGCGAATAATGATGGTGGTGATGAATTTAAATCACGCCCTGCATTTTGCGCTACTTGGTGCCGTTACTGCATGCTTAAGTGCCTTGCTTTCAGTGGTAAGAACAGGCATTTCAATTAAAACCCGCTCCCGTAGTGTCGCCTACCTGTTTATATTAATATCGCTAGCAGCCGGGCTGTATTTGGCCGAAGTTTGGTACGACTTATTCCCTATTTTGGGCACGTGTATAGGCACTTATGCCTTGTTTTGTTTGTCGGGAATACGCATGCGTTTAGCGTTTTTGTGCGGCGCTATATGTTGGCTAACCAACAATATTATTGTCGGCTCTATTGGCGGCACCCTGCTTGAAGCTACGCTACTGGCAGTTAATAGCTTCACCATTATTCGCTTGTACAGAGGGCAAAAAGCACTCGGTCAGGCCTGATTGCCCAAAGTGAATGCGTTGCTATACGCACACTGCATTGGAAGCTTTCAAGCCAACCTCGTCGAGTGAGTCGAAACACGTCTATTAGAACGAGAGCGCAAACAGACTCGTTACTGACGTGTGATAGTCCAGTGACATAGCGACGGATAACAGCGTTATATTCACAATGGAGAAACCAAAAACACGTTTTGCCCAGCCTTCTACGTTGATATCGGGTCTGTATCCGCGCAGCGCCATCAACAGCCACCAAAGGCTTGTTGCGAAAGCTACTGTTAAAAAGCCAATACCCGTATAACCGCTAAGTGGAAGCAGCATTACTACTAAAGCAAATAACGCAATATGAAGGACGATATGGCGTTTTGCTTTCGCAATACCTTGCGATACAGGCAATACTGGAATGCCAGCCGCCTTATAGTCGTTATATCTAAAGATAGCGATGGCATAAGAATGGGGCATTTGCCAAATGCTGAACATACCCAGCAAAATAGCTGCAGCCATATCAAACTGACCGCTCGCGGCGCAATAACCGACTACGGGCGGAACGGCCCCCGACAAACTGCCCACAAACGTGCCATACACCGAATTTCGCTTCATATACAGGCTGTAAACACCCACATAAATGACGTAGCCAAAAGCGGCAAAAAATACCGCGGTAAGGTTGGTGTAAGCTGCTAACAAGCCGAACCCCGAAATGCCTAGCACAGCACCATGCAACATCGCAGTAAGTAATGGCAACTCGCCTGTTACCGTAACCCGGCTAGCCGTGCGCTGCATTTTGCCGTCGATATCTCGGTCAATGCAGTTATTAATGACACAACCTGAAGCCACCACCAGCGATAAACCGATGAGCGTTGCGAGCAATAGCCAATAATCTATATCGCCACGGGACGCGAGCAAGAAACCGCCCGTTACCGAAATAGCATTGCCCATAATAATGCCGGGCTTGGTAACTGAGAGGTAACGTTTATAAGTAGAGGTCATGGGTAAAATCCAAATTTAGAACGCGCCCATTTAGACACGTATCAAGGTGTACTGAGAAGCCCCAATGTTGCCCCCAAAATAGGTTGCACCAATAGAAGGGCGAAACATGAGGGCTTAACGTACTTACCGCGATGAATTAATCACATTGAAAAGCCTGACATGATCGTCAGGCTAGACCACGCATATACAGAGATTTGCTAATACATCATCATGGCGTTTGATTCGTAGATGATCCAAACGGATAACCCAACCACCATGAAAATAATAAGCGCACTGAATAAGAATGAAAACGTATTGGCTCTGCCTTCTTCAGTAACAAAGTTAAGGTGCAAAAAGTATTTAAGGTGCACCCAAATTTGAACCAAGCCCAAAGTTACCACGCTCCAAATCGTAGTAACTTTAGATAGGTCGCCATTCATCACTAGGGTGAACGGAATAGCGGTAAGTACCACAGATAGAATGAAGCCAATAATATAAGACTTCACATCGCCATGTGCGTCATCACTATTGTGGGTCGATGAAGCGTGACCGTCCGTATTTGAAGCTAATTTTGCATCGTGTAACGCCATTACATTGCCCCCATTAAATACACTACGGTAAATACACATATCCATACGATATCGAGGAAGTGCCAAAACAGACTTAAGCAACTAAGTCGAGTAACGGTTTGCTCACCTAAACCTCGGCGGGTTACTTCAATAAACATGATTGTCATCCAAATAAGGCCCGCTGTAACGTGCAGTCCGTGCAGTCCCACTAACGAGAAAAACGCCGTTAGAAACGCACTTTGCTGCGGCCCGTTGCCATGCTCAATAAGGTGGTGAAATTCGTACACTTCCATACCAATAAAACACGCACCCAGTGCCCATGTCACTGCCAGCCAAGCAAGGGCGCCTGACTTGTTTTGTCGGTGAGCACATATCATGGCAAAGCCAAAGGTAATGCTGCTTAAAAGCAGAGCGGCTGTTTCAACTGCAACAAAGTTGAGCTCGAAAATATCTTTGCCAGACACACCGCCCGCCGTATTCATAAACAGCACGGCATAGGTGGCAAAGAAAGAAGCAAACAACAAACAGTCGGTCATTAAATACAACCAGAAACCAAACACGGTGTTGTTTTCATGATGTTCTTCGTGTGCGTGTTCATGCGGCATTGATGCGGCGCTTGATGTTGCAATAGTACTCATGAGCGACCTCCCACTGTATTGGCACTTAAGTGCGTAGCTTCAACTCGTTCAACCTCATCTACCTGCACGTAGTAATCAACATCCGAGGTATAGCAACGCTTAATAAATACTCCTATTCCTGCCACTAAACCGACAACAGCAAGCCACCAAATATGCCAGATAAGCGCAAAGCCCATTAGGGTAAAGCTCATGCTCATGAAAACTCCGGCTGAAGTATTTTTTGGCATATGAATAGGTGTGTATTTTTCAGGGCGTTGATACGACTCGCCGCGCTCCTTCATATCCGTCCATGCATCAATGTCTTTGATGTGAGGAATCTTGGCAAAATTGTAAAATTGAGGCGGTGACGCCGTTGACCACTCTAGCGTGTGACCATTCCACGGATCGCCCGTTGTATCGTTAAGCTTCTCTTTGTTTTTGAAGCTTACAAACAGCTGAAGTAGCTGGAAGAAAATACCAATTGCTATAACAAACGCACCAAATGCAGCAATGTATAACCAGATATTCCAGTCAGGATTGTCGGTGTGATTTAAGCGGCGTGTCATACCCAAAAAGCCAAGCACATATAGGGGCATGAACGCCAAAAGGAAACCAATTTGCCAGCACCAAAAGGCTGCTTTTCCGGTTTTTTCGTCAAGCTTAAAGCCCATGGCTTTCGGGAACCAAAACGCAAAGCCAGCCAGATAGCCAAATACCGCACCACCAATAATGGTGTTGTGAAAGTGCGCAATGAGAAACAAGCTATTATGAAGTACGTAGTCAGCACCTGGAATAGCAAGTAACACCCCTGTCATGCCGCCAATGGTGAAGGTCACCATAAAGCCTAACGTCCACAGTACAGGCACACTCAATATTAAGCGACCGCGATACATGGTGAATAGCCAGTTAAACAGTTTCACGCCCGTGGGTACGGCAATAACCATGGTCATAATGCCGAAGAAGGCATTCACATTGGCGCTCGACCCCATGGTAAAGAAGTGATGTAGCCAGACAATAAAACCGAGAATGGCAATGGCACCCGACGCATACACCATCGACTTGTAGCCAAACAGGCGCTTAGCGGTAAACGTAGATATAACTTCTGAAAAAATACCAAATGCAGGCAGTACCAGAATATAAACCTCAGGGTGTCCCCACGCCCAGAACAGGTTGATATACATCATCGAGTTACCGCCGGCTTCATTCGTGAAGAAGTGGAAGTCCATGTAGCGGTCTAGGGTCAGCATGGCTAGCACAGCAGTAAGAATAGGGAACGACGCGGCAATCAGAATGTTTGCCCACGTACAGGTCCATGTGAAAATAGGCATTTGCATTAACTTCATGCCGGGCGCACGCATTTTAAACACGGTAACTAAGAAGTTTACGGCGGTTAGCAGCGTACCGAGCCCGGATATCTGCAGGGCCCATATGTAATAGTCGACGCCAACCCCGGGACTAAACTCCAACCCGGCTAGCGGCGGATAAGCAACCCACCCTGTTTTTGCGAATTCACCTAACCCCAAAGACACATTTACTAGAATTGCGCCACCTGCGGTCAGCCAAAAACTTAAGTTATTTAAAAATGGAAACGCCACATCGCGAGCACCAATTTGTAGTGGCAAAATGATATTCATCAACCCAATCATAAACGGCATCGCCATGAAGATAATCATGATAACGCCATGGGCTGTGAAGATTTGGTCGTAATGCTCTGGCGGTAGATACCCGGGCGCACCATTGGTTGCCATTGCAAGCTGAGTACGCATCATAATGGCGTCGGCGAAGCCACGCAGCAGCATGATCATAGCCAACACAATGTACATAATTCCAAGACGTTTGTGGTCGACAGACGTTATCCAATCAAACCATAGGGTTCCCCACTGTTTGTGCTTGGTGATAAGCATGGCAATGACCACACCCACCACTGCCACAACAGCAAGTGTCACCATAATAATCGGCTCGTGATAGGGTACGGCCTCAATAGATAATTTACCTAATAAAGACATGGTTATTGTGCATCCTCTTGGTGATGGCTGTGTTGCATTTCAGGCATGGCGTGATGTTCGCCCATGGCGGCATTTTCCGGCTTGTTGTAGAAATCCATAGAGCCGTGATCTTTCATGTATTTCATAACAATGTTATGAAATAAACCGTCATCGACTTTGCTGAAATAGGTCACCGGATTGTTTTCGCTTGGCTCAGCAAGCTGCTCGTAGGCACCTGACGTTAACGATGTTTGCGACTGCTTAACGCTGGCAACCCACGCCTCGAAGTCATCCTCGGTAGGTGTGGCAATAGCGTTAAACTTCATTCCAGTGAATCCCGCACCGCTGTAATTTGAAGAAATGCCTTTGTACGTACCTGGCTCGTCGGCAATAAGATGAAGCTTGGTTTCCATTCCCGCCATGGAATAAATCTGGCTTCCTAGCTGAGGAATAAAAAACGAATTCATGGTGCTTTCAGAAGTAATCTTAAACGCAACGGGTTTATTGGCTGGAAACACCAATTCATTGACCGTTGCGATACCTTGTTCAGGATAAATAAACAGCCACTTCCAGTTGAGCGAGACTACTTCGACAGTAAGATGCTCTCCTTGACCTTCTAGCGGTGCATAAGGGTCGAGTGCGTGAGTAGAGCGCCAGGTGATCACACTCAACGACACGACAATGAGAATTGGAATGGACCACACCACCGCTTCTATTTTGGTCGAATGTGCCCATTTAGGGGTATAAATTTCGAAATCGCGACTAGCGCGATACTTCCACGCAAAGTAAAGCGTAAGAAAAATAACGGGAACAACAACAATCAGCATGAGGATGGTGCAAAGAATAATCAGATTCTTTTCATCCATACCCACTTGCCCTTTAGGGTCAAGCACGCCACCGCTGCAACCGGCCAACGTCAGCCCTGCACCAGCAACAATTAAAGTAAAAAGGTTACGAATAGACAAAACAAGTTCCTATAACCCACAAGTTAAACGGCGATGACTGGGCCGCTTAATAGAGAATGGCAGCGTTACAGCATCGAAAAACACACCGGTAAAGCTTTGTCACACATACTGCGCAACGCTTTCGGCGTTAGATAATCAAATCGGAGACGTTTAACTAAAAAGTGGGGGCGCTCTACTGCCAACCGTCTGAACAAAAGGCTGGGGGAATGTAGGGCAAAGGTAAGGAATAGGTCGGCGCTGTTTTGTTATTTGCGCCTTTGCTATAGCCGTGGCTTTTACCAAGAGACCAACTAACACTAATGCAATAGTGGGAACAATAAATTGCGAAAGCGTGTGATTGGCCAGTGCAATGAAAAAAGGCTCTACAACCAAACTTTCATTAAACGCACTGACAAATTCTGCCGAGTCAGCCAAGGTACCACTGATAACTAGCGCAATGTTCAGCAGTAACACCAGATTAGCCAACCACAGCATAGCGCCTACACCACTGGTGTAGTTTATTGCGGGTCTAATCGAAGAATTCAGTTCGTCTAAAAAAACGAAAGAACGTGGTGCCATATAGAATGTAATGCCTTACAAGAACAATGCTCTAAGTTTAACGCTGCTTCAAATGAGAATTGAGAAAGCAGGCGTGGCAGAGTAATCTCAAATAAGGACAAGTACAAGCCACCTATCGACGGGCTAAAAAGACCTAGTAATTAAAGCACCAGACACAAATGACTATTTTATTAACATTCAGAAGGTAAGACTCTGCTTCCACAGATTTATCGTCGCCCTTAGTACAGATGTCACGCATTTATTCACTTTTTCGCTCGCTGAGTCTTCGACTTGCACCTCGGCAGCACCTACACATGTTAATTTTTTGTTTCAAATATACAAAATTAAACCGCTTACCGGACGCGGTTGATAAAGCGTTAACCTTCTTATAGATGCGATGAGTTGCACGACAGTTTTCTCTCTTTTCTCAATGTAATTGATTTAAAAATCATCAATAATTTAAAATGCCACCGGTAGCATTTTGTTTAATTCGTGTTAATATCGAGCAGTATTATCTTGATTTCGGGACCGCAAAAAGATGGAAAGGTATGTTATTCCCAGTGTTATGCAGGCGCTGCAGCTATGTCAAGCCATCGCCGAGTCTCGCTCGGGGTTAAGCGCCTCTGAAATTGAGTCAGCGCTTAAACTTCCCCGCACATCAGTATTTAGGTTACTTAGAACATTAACCAGCGAACGGGTAGTTGAAAAGCGTGGTACAAAATACTTCTATGGCACACGCATTTACGAAATTAGCGCCGCTAACTCGCGCAGCAGATACGTTCAGAGAATCACTGCACCTGCGCTTTCGAAACTTATAGCTACAACCAACGCTAGCGCAATTATCTGTACATTAGGCGACTACTGCGCGTTTGTTATTGACGTTTTAGATGCCAGAGAAAAGCAAATAACAACAATAAGGCCAGGGACAAAACTGCCCTTATTTGAATCTGCTGCGGGTCATGTCATGTTGGCCTACCATCCCAAGTATCAAAACATGAACGACAGCTCACACCCCGCAAACTTTGATGAACAACAAGCCGCGAAATTACGAGCAACAACTTGTACCAGAGGCTATGCCGTCAGCCACTTCGCACCACGCAACGTAACGCTTGTTGCCGTGCCAGTCTTCATGCGAGATGGAGAGCTTGTATCAATTTTAGCAGTAGAACTAGAGGGTATGATCCACGATGTTAAGGTACTCCAAGCATGGAGCGCTAAACTCAAAGACATCGCCCGCCTTCCAACCACCGGTGCCCACCCTTACGAGCAGGACATGCAGTAATGAAACATATTCCAATTCAACTGATTGTCGCTTTCGTCGCGTTTCTCGCCTTGTCTAACTGTCACGCACAATCATTGGCGTTTGAAGGCGCGCTGGGGTTCGGAAAATACACGCAAGGTGGAAACCAAGGAAAAGTGTTAGTTGTTAGCTCTTTGTCTGATAATGCCAAAAGCCCACAAGAGGGAACATTGCGATGGGCTATTGCGCAAGACTATCCCAGACTGATTGTCTTTAATGTGTCTGGCGTGATCGCGCTAGAAAAGGAGTTAGAAATAAAACATGGCAACGTCACCATTGCAGGACAGACATCTCCCCACGGAATTGTAATTTCTGGCGCATCAACAAGCGTTGAAGCTAATCAGGTCATTATTCGACACATGCGCTTTAGGCCGGGGAAAGACAGTGAAGAAGGCGATGCAGTAACCGTTAGAAATACCACTGATGTCATTATCGATCATTGTTCGCTAAGTTGGTCAAAAGACGAGGTAGGCTCTTTCTACAATAACCAACGCTTTACACTGCAATACAGCATACTATCAGAGAGTTTAAACAACGCGGGTCATCACAAAGGTAGCCATGGCTATGGCGGCATTTGGGGTGGCAGTAATGCTAGCTTTTTGCGCAATATATTGGCCAATCATACCAGTAGAAACCCGCGCATTAACGGATGGCGACTGAACCCGCCTTACCCACAGCAGCAAGAATTCGTTGATATCAAAAATAACGTTATTGCCAACTGGCAAAAAAACTCAGCTTATGGCGGCGAAAACGGCACCGCAAATCTGGTTGGGAATATTTATGCCCCAGGCCCCGCTACGAAAAAGCTATGGTTTTTCCAATTATGGGACGATAAGGAATCACTCACTCGACTTTATGTTGCTGAAAACGTGATGAAGGGCTATAGCGACATGTCTGAGGACAACAGTAAAGGCATAGATGTTAAGAGCGCCAAAACCGGTTCAAAGAAAGAAAAAGACGTAATCACTCGTTCTCTTTCAACGTCGCCTTTTCATCAGAATGAAATAGATAAATTAGGCGATGCGCAACTTACTGCACAGCAAACATGGACAAGCTTGATTGAAAACCAAGACGTAGGTGCTAATCTCACCCGCACAGGTAAAGATCTAGACCCTGTAGACTCGCGCATACTTAAGCAAATACAAAGCAATCAGTACACAAGCAAAAATGGGATAATTGATAGTGAATTAGATGTGGTTGACTGGTCAATTTACAGCAGCTACTTTACTGCCAACCCCGCGCCCTCTCTTACTTTTCATGAAGAAAACTCATGGCGGGTACTCGCAGGAGTCCCAACACTGTGATCACTAAATATTCATATATTAATAATTTGTGAAATAAACGTTAAATATTAGTGCATTCCTATCTGACAAGATCAATAATGCCACCGGTGGCATAGCAAAATACAAATACTACAGCTATGTCGATTTTGGAATTTAGGAGTTCAAAACATGAAAGTGTTTCAATGGACAGCCCTCGCTCTAGCCGTGTCCACGGCGTTTTCCAGCATGGCGCAAACTGCACCCGCTCAGGAAAATACCGAGCAAACTGAAACAAATGAGACCCCTAGCGAAATTGAAGTAGTTGAAGTAAAGGGTGTTAAACAGGCAGACCTTAAAGCGCGTGACTTAGAACGCATGAAAAGCGGCTTTAGCTCTGTTATTTCTACCGATGATTTAGGCAATTTTGTTGATCAGAACGTGGCGGAGTCCCTTCGACGACTGCCGGGTGTTACGCTACAGCGCTCTGAAGGCGAAGGTAAGTTTGTCACCGTACGGGGCTTAGGACCCGGCTTCGTATCCATAAATATGAACGGCGCACAAATGTCTGGTGCAGGCGAAGAACGGAAAGTGGAATTAGACGCACTTCCTGCTGACCTTCTCGGTACCATTGAAGTGCTGAAAACACTCACCCCAGACCAAAACCTAAATTCCATTGGCGGTACAGTCAACGTTAAAGCAATTTCAGCTTTCGATCGCGGCAAAAACACATTAAAAATGCGTGTTCAAGACGCATATTCAGAAGCGCGCGAAAAGCACTCTCCGAAATTTAGCTTAGACGGCACCCAGTTTTTCCTCGACAACACCTTTGGTATTGGCTTTGCCATCTCTCACGAAGACCGCAAAACCCAGATAGACGAAACGCGCCACCACAGCACCAACGAAATGAAGTTTTATACCGCCGACTTGGGTAAAACAGAAGAAGAAATTGCCCAGGGTGACGAAATTCTTGCGCCTTCTCAGTTAGAAGTTCGTCGCGAAATTGCAGGAAGAACTCGTCAAGCAGCAGCACTAAACCTTGAATACAAGCCCTCTGCAGACGCCTACTATTATGCCAAAGGCACGTTCACTCAGTTTGAAGATGATGATCGCGCACAGCGAGAATTTTACGATTTTCAAGATGCTGGCTCTGTCGGAAACGATGAAATTGTATACGTAAACGGCGCTACGAAAGAGTTTATTCTTAGCGATATAGACGTATTCCACCAGCATTTCCTACAAGAAAGTAAGAACAAAACCATCACGTTCAGCTTAGGGGGCGAAAACCGTATTGCTGAACGCTTCGTGTTTGACTACGAATACGCTCAATCTCGCTCTGAAGAAGACTCCACTGGTGACCGCCGCGTTCAATTCCGTGAACGAGACCTGATTGTTTATGGTCAAGGCGGTCGCGACAACATTAACGCCCGCATTTTAAGCCCTCAGGAAGCTGCCGAAATCGCAGGTCTAACCTACGACCCGGAAAACAGTATTTTTGGAACGTCGGGTAGTGGCGATGGTTCTGACCTTTCAAATTATCAATTCGATAACCTGTTTTTAGAGGGCGGAACGCGAATTGATGAAATTAAGACAGTGAACCTTAACTTGCGAACCGACATTTTTAATGACTGGTTAAACACCATTAAATTTGGTGTGCAGGTGAGTGAGCGCGATCACGTGCGTGACAAGGACCGCTGGAGTTTCGACCCTTCTGCCGGCGACTGTAGCGACGACGCATGTATTGCCGCAGTGAATTCTACCCTTGCCGACTATGACACCCAGATTCCTTCAAACAGTGCATTCCAGCTGCCGTTTGAAAGCCGCGCAGTTGTCGACCAAATTGTTGATGCCACTCGTCAAACGGTTGAGCCTGCCACAAATGGTGAAGTGTCGATAGAAAGCACTAAGGGCGACTACAGCATTACCGAAGATACGCAAGCTGTATACGCAATGGCAGAGTTGCCATTAGGCGCAGATGCCACACTAACAACCGGCGTTCGCTGGACTCAAACCGAGTTCTCTTCTACCGGCTTTTTGTCTTTAGAGAACGATGACTTTGAGTTTAATGGCGCAGGGGCTGGTGCATTGGATATTGCTATCCCTCTTCCAGAAGCGTCTATTAAATACAGTGAGTTTTTCCCTAGTGCACACATTAAATGGGAACCGAGTGAAAACTTCTTAGTGCGTGCCGCAGCATGGACGAGTTTTACTCGCCCGTCGTTTAAACAAGCCCGTGCATTTGCAGTGTTTGACAGCGATATTGAGCTTTGTCCTCCTGGTTCTGACGATTGTGATGACAGTCAAGGTGGCGCATCGCTTCAACAGTTAAGCCAGTACGTGTTGGGTTCTGATAATGCGCTAGATGTGGGTAACCCTAACCTCGTTGCAATGACATCTATTAACTACGATGCGTCAATTGGCTGGTATCCAAGCGAAAACCTCTTTATGGAAGCGGCAGTTTTCTATAAAGACATCGACAACTTTATCGTAGATGTAAACGGAATTGGCATGGCGCTTAATGACCTGCCGCTAACGCTTCCGGTAAACCAGGTGACTGAGTTTGTTATTCCGCAAGATTTATATCTTAACGAGATAAACATTACCGTTAACGGCAACAAAGCCTCGGTTATCGGGTTAGAGCTTAGCTACAACCAGTACTTTGAAAATGGTCTATTCATTCAAAGTAACGCCACCATCCTAGATAGTGAAGCCACGCTGGATAGCAGTATTCGTCAAGGCAAAGTGGCACTGCCCGACCAAGCTGATACCACCTTCAATCTTGTATTTGGTTGGGAGAGCGAAACGTTCTCAGCTCGCTTAATTGGTAACGTGCGTTCTGAAGTTCTTGAACAAATTGGCTCATGCCCAATTACTGCCGATCTTAACGACCCTAAGTCCTGCAAGATTTGGGGTGACCAATATCAAGATTCGGTTAAAAGCTTAGACTTTAAACTTCAGTACGACATTACCGAGTACGCACAATTGTACTTTGACGCCATCAACCTTACCGAGGAGTCAGACCTTCGCTACTTCCAGGGTAACGCGTTAAGCGGCGGTAATATTCTGTACCAGAAAGAAGAGTACGGCCGCAGCTATCAGCTGGGTGTAAATATCAAGTTCTACTAATTGTCTGTGCCGGGGAAACCCGGCCTTTTCCACATAATAAAGCTGGAGCGGACATGTAGTGCGGTAGTACGCCCAGTAAAATATGGAGATTGAGTACCATGAAACTCACGAAAATTGCTGCCCTGATGGGTGGTGTTGTTCTCGTTACTGCCTGCGGCGAGAAAAGCTCTACCAACGTAACCCTCCCCCCCGACCCAGCACTTACTGGCGTATTTGTTGATAGCCCCGTTGAAGGAATCAATTATTCCTCTGCTTCTGTGGAAAACGGCACTACCAATGCGCAGGGTGAATACTCTTACTTCAGAGGCGAGCAGCTCGCTTTCAGCATAGGCCAGCTGACGTTTCCAGAAACACCGGCATCAAGCGTTATTTCTCCTCTTGACCTGTTCGCAACTGACAACCCTTTTAACCAGTCGGTCGTAAACACGCTTCGACTTTTACAATCCCTCGATACCGATGGCGACCCAAGTAACGGTATATCGCTAAGCGCCAGTGCTGGCGATGTGGCGGTAGCTACGCTAGACGAAGGGCAAACCATTGAAGACTTCTTTAATCAATCTGATGCAGATTTTGCAGCCGATGTAGAGGTGTGGCTGGGTTCCGCTGGCGGAGCCAGTGCTACGCTTGTGGATAAAGCACAGGCTATCAGCCATTTCGTAAATTACCTTGAAGCCGAATTAGGCACGCTCTTCCCTAACACCTTTGATGTAACCTGCTTCACAGGCGACATTTACGCACCAACACTGGAAGGCAGAAGTGTATCGCAAGCCACTTACACCTTTACGCCAGACGACGAAACGAACTTGTCAGGTACTTTTGTAAGAGTGCACGGTGAGGAAAGCACAACAGGTAGCTATGAATTCTCTTTTGGACGAAAAGTTATTGCCCTTAGCTACGGTGAGCAAACTGAGTATCTTATTTCCCGTGCTTTCAACACGGTTAACGAGGTATACAGCCTGTGCGTGATATCCCCAGATAACGCTCAGTCTATGCCGCTAGTGCTGCATGTTGAAAATTGCCTTGCCAACGAAGATCCACAGAACTACCTGTTTGCATTTACCCAAGAACAAGCAGATGTTGAACTGGCAAAGTTAGAGGAAGCAGCGAATTCTATCCAGGCAGCGCTTGAAGAGAATTTCGATACCGACACCGATACGTTTTTCTCATCGTCGTACAAGCGTTTAAGTGAAGAGCCAGATGCTGGCGCGCTTTATTATGTAACAGGTGGTAGCCCACTAGTCGACGCCACCACAGGTCAACTTACCCTTGAAGGCGATCGATTCAGCATAGGTAATGCTGCAGCCAACCCAGGTGCCAATACGTCGGCATCAGATACGGTAGGCATGGGTATTTATAACCTTAGCGAAGGTTTTACCATCAGCTTCGACGTTATTTCTCACAATGGCGGCGGTACATTTAGCCTTTATGTAGATAACAACACCACAGGGCAAGATAACTCTGTACACGGTGCTGCTTCTAAGTTTGTAAGCGAAGGGTTAGCGGACGGCACAATGGTACCCGGCACGCGATTTACCTATACCTATGAGCCAGGTGACGATATTGGTGGCGGCAATCCTAGTGCACCTGACGCGAAAATTCTCGACAGCTCGGTAACCAATAGTTTCTTCCAATTGCGCACAGATTCGAGTGCCACTATCACTATCGATAACTTAAAAATTGAAACGGTAGCTGACGCAGTTGACCCAGTGCCTCCGGTTGAGCCTGAGCCTACCGAGCCTGAAGAGCCCGAAGTTATTCCAAGTGTACCGCTGCCGCTTTCCTATACCTTTGCAGGCGAAAGCGAGGATATTTTCTCGACAAACTTTGCCGCGATTGAAAATGCAGCGGGTGAGCAAGTCGCCATGTTTACCATTACCGGTGGCTCGGTAACGCAAATTGACACTGGTATTCAGCTTGACGGCGGACGCTTTACCCTTGGTAATACTGAACCTGATACCCAAAGCTCGTCTGACGATACATCATCAACCGGTGCACTGGATTTGAGCCGTCCTTACAAGGTTATCTTTGATGTTATTTCTGCTGAAGATTCCGAAGGCGACAACAAATTCCAGATTTACGTGGATAACAATACTTCTGGCAGCGCCAACTCACACCTAGGTTCAGATTCTCGTTTCTTTAATGAGCCTGTGCTCGATTTAGTACCGGGAACCACTATGACAGTAGAAGGACAGATAGCAACGCCTAACTCGTACCTTCAATTTAGAACGGAAAGTGGCTCTATTGTGGTCATCGACAATATTCGCATTGAATATATTGATGAAAACACCCTGTTAGAGGAGACGTTTGAAACAGACGCTGACACCTTCTTCAGCCCTGAATACAAGTCGACCGATGGTGGTGCGACACCGTTTTATAGCGTAACGGGCGGCGGCTCAGGTTTAGTGATCTCCGAAGGCCAACTAGCCATCGACAGTGCACGCTTTACCATGGGCAACAGTACCCCTGATACAGACACAACCGCTGATGACACTGTAACCACGGGTATATTAGATTTAAGCCGTGAATATACCATTAGTATGGACATCATTGCGGTTGAAGACAGTGAAGGCGACAACAACTTCCAGATATATGTAGATAACAACACCAGCAGTAGCAGCAAATCGATACATGGCGGCGACTCTAAATTCTACAGCGAACTGGTTAATAACCTTGTGCCAGGGCAACGCCTAACTATCGATGGATTTATTGGTACACCCACCTCGTTCATACAGCTACGTACTGAAAGTGGCGGCAAAGTAGTTATCGATAACTTTGTTATATCGTATGTGGGTGAAGCGCCAGATGACAGCAAGTTTAGCTGTGAAAATGAACCACAGCTTTACTTCTGCGACGATTTTGCTTCGGGCTCTTTAGATAACTTCACGCTTATTTCAGACGACGCAGGCTCAAACGGCCCACAAGGCACGTTTGATATTGTAGAAGATGACGGCAACAAAGTGATGCGCTACACCGCTGGCGGTGAAGGTGGCGAAATTTTCTTGGTTAAAGAGTCTGCGCTAAGCAACCTGCCAGAAAATGGAAATTACTTTGTTGAAGCGCGCATTCGTCCAAGACAAAACAGCACCACGCGAAACAAACAGATCTTCCTTCTAGGTCGTTATGATAGCGCTGGAAACTGGTACGGCGGTGGTTTGAATGTACAAAACTCATCAAGCAGTACACAAGTGGAAGTAGCGGTAAGTACCGAAGGTAGTATTTCTCGCCCTGTCCAAGCTAAGTCACCTATTGTACTGGGTGAAAAAGACGGTACAGACGGCACGTGGTATCGCGTACGTTTTGAAATGGAAAACGAGAAACTCACCGTTTATTTAGACGGCGAGAACATGGGTACAGCAGAAGATACAACCTATAGTGCAGCGGGACTGATTGGCCTCTTCACTAATAACCGCTCGTTCGAGCTGGACGATTTAAAAGTGGGTGACCCCGCTGTTAAACCAGTTCAACTTACTCTAGATTTCAAAGAAACAGAGTGGGAAACCACCACCAGTAGCGATCCGTTGTTCGTTTACGTTACCGCAGTACAAAACGACGGTATAACTGAAGACACGTTTACCGTAACCAGCAGTGATGCGAGTGTGGTCAGCGTAGAGCAGCAAGGTCCACAAGTTACCATTACCCCTCGCGCTGCCGGCAGCGCAATGGTAACTTTTACTTCTGGCTCTGACCCTACGTTAAGCAAACACATTGCCGTTAATGTTGGCGAAGGCTTCACAATGCCTACCGCCACCTATGGCGACTTATTCCCAGACACCACACCGTATTCGGGCAATAACAATGCGTATCCCGATACCCTACTCTCGTTAACCTTCGACAGCGAACCCACCTTAGGAAGTAGCGGTGAAGTGCGCATTTACAATGCGACAGACGACACCCTGGTAGACGTTATCAATATTGCAGCTGATGAAGACTTTATTGGCTTTGAAGGCCAAGACAGACAGCGCAAAGTGGCTTACCGCCCAGCATCAGTTGTAGGCAACAAATTAGTGATTAAGCCTCATACAAATGCTCTTCAATATGGTCAGTCGTATTACGTAGCCATTAGCGATGGTACGGTAACCGGCGCAACGCTAAATGGTGAAAGCTTTAGTGGTATTGGCAAGAGTGCGAACTGGCGCTTTGCAACAAGAGCCGCTGCACCTTCTGGCGCGAATGTTACCGTAGATGATGACGGCGAAGCGGATTTCCGCACGGTGCAAGGTGCGCTTAATTACGTGATGCAAAACGTAAGTAGCGATACGCCATCTCGCATTACGATTCGTGACGGCGAGTATCAGGAAATGCTGTTCCTTCGCGGTAACAACAATGTCACGCTTCAAGGCGAGAGCCGAGACAATACCGTGGTGTACTACGATAACTTTGAAAGCTTTAACAGCGGTAGCGGCAAGAGCGAAGCACCTGCGGCGGGCACGCCATCAGGCGGAAGAAGCGTATTTTTAGTGGAAGGCGTAGATAACCTGACGCTAACGAACTTCACTTTGAAAAACTCACACATCAGAAGCAACGACTACTCTAACCAAGCTGAGACGATTTACTTTAACAGTGATTCAGGTCGTCTAACTGCCGTTGATATGAACTTTGTGAGTGAACAAGATACGCTGCTGTTAAAAGGCTTCAGTTGGTTCTACAACTCATTGATTGCCGGCAACGTTGATTTCATTTGGGGTTACGTAAATACCGCACTGTTTGAAAACAGCGAAATTCGCACCATTGGCGACTCTAAAAATGGCAACCCTGACGAAGACACAGCGGGCGGCTACATTCTACAAGCTCGCGTACCTGATATTTCTTATAAAGGGTTTATCTTCTTAAACAGCAGCTTCACCAATGGCCCAGGCCCTATTGGTAACGGTGTACTCGACGACTCTACGTATATTGCAAGAAGTGGCGGCAGCGCGAGCTACTTCGACAATATTACGCTTATTAATAACCGTTTCGACACCCACATTGCCACTATCGGCTGGGCGGGCGAAGGAGTACGCGACCAACCTGCACCAAACCCTAGCCCTGCAACCGCAGCAGCTGGATGGCGTGAATACGGCAGCATGGATATGCAGGGTAACCCGCTTGATCTTTCAAGCCGTCAGTTTGCCCACATTCTTACCGACAGCGAAGTGACTGAACTTACCAGCAGAACGGCAATATTCTCTCACTTTAATAACGGCGAAGGCTGGGTGCCAAGCGAGCCTAACTTACCGAATGTAGCACCTGCTCCAACGCTTGATGCGTACGGTTTTGCGCAATACAACTATGCATTAACCGGCGGTACTGGCGGTACAGTAGTCACCGTAGATAACGGCGCAGACCTGCAAGCGGCACTAGATAGCGCAGCGAACAGCAACACCCCAGTGACGGTTTATGTAGATGGCACCATTACCGACGCAAACAATGGCGGTACGGGCTCACCGATTGAAATAAAAGACATGAACGATGTGTCAATTATCGGGGTTGCAGACAGAGGCGAATTCGACGGCATTGGCATCTTAATTCGACGTGCAAATAACGTGATCATTCAAAACCTGAAAATCCACCACGTGCTTACTGATGGTAAAGATGCTATCTCTATTGAAGGTGATAACGACGGCTCTACCACCAGCAACATTTGGATTGACCACAATGAGCTTTACAGCACATTGTCTGTGGACAAGGATTTCTACGACGGGTTAGTAGATAGTAAACGCGGCGCGAAAAACATCACTATCTCTTACAACTACCTTCATGATCATTGGAAAGCCTCGTTACACGGCCACACTGAGAATGATGTAGACAGTGATAATACCGAGCGTTTAATTACCTTCCACCACAACCGCTTTGAGAATATCGAGTCACGTTTACCGTTATTCCGCTACGGTCACGGTCACTTGTATAACAACTATTACAATCAGATATCCTCTACGGCAATCAATTCAAGAATTGGTGCAGAGCTACAGGTAGAAAACAATGTGTTTGAGAACACGCAAAACCCAATTGTTTCTTTCTACTCAGACGTTATTGGATATTGGAACACGTCAGGCAACCTGTTTGGCGAAGGCGTAACTTGGACAACGCCAGCTGATGGTGACGTTGTAGCAGGACCTGATGCCACGCCAACATCCAGCTACGAAGTGCCGTACGACTACGTACTAGATGATGCCGACGTGGTTAAGCAGCGAGTTATCAACTACTCGGGCGTAGGTAAAATTAACCAGAATGCCGATGACATTCCTCCGTTAAATTAAGCCTAAAAACGTTTAACAACAATAACAAAGGCGCTGCTGTATAAGCAGCGCCTTTCTTTTTATATCGAGTTCATTATTACCATTTACTTTTATTAACTTTTTCCGTTAACGTAAACATTGGACAAAATTCGGACAACAATAACGATGAAACGATTTTTTAAATGGATTGGTACCGGCTTACTGATAATTTTGTTAGCAGGCGGTGCATTTGCTGCGCACGAGTGGTATGCGGATAAACCCTTTTACTTTAATAACCTACTTAACCGTGAAATGGTGAAAGTAGCTTTTGATAGCCCTGAAACCTTAACCTCTCTCGGTTTCTTAGAATCAGTGGGTATTAAAGGTCATAACGCCGAACTTGATGACGCTAGCATAGAGAAAAACGCAGCTTTGTTCGACAAAGCGCGCCACATACGCGAAAGGGTTTTAGCGTATGACGACGAAGATTTAAACGACGATGAGCAGCTTTCAAAAGAAATCACGCTGTACTTGCTTGATTATCTCATTAGTAACGAGCCATTTCAGTATCACAGCTACCCAGTAAACCAGCTTTTCGGTGTACAAAACGGGTTTCCAAGCTTTATGGAAGGTCAGCATCAAATTAATGATGCCGCCGACGTAGAAAACTACTTAAGCCGTTTGCGTGCTGTAGATGAAAAATTTGCGCAAGTACTTGAAGGGCTTAAGCTTCGTGAAGAAAAAGGCATTATCCCTCCGCGCTTCGTGATAGACCGCGTACTAGATGAAATGAATGGCTTTATATCTTCGCCAATAGAAGAGAATATTCTTTACAGCTCACTGAAAGAAAAGATGTCTAAGGCTGAAGAAATCTCTGCGGAACAGCAAGACGCATTTTTAGCTGAAGCTCAAACAGTCATAGGTGATGACGTTGACCGCGCCTACCAGCTATTTATAGATTACTTCACCACGCTTCAAGCCAAAGCTGGCAATGACCACGGCTACTGGCATTTACCTGACGGCGACAAAGTGTACGCCAATGCGCTGCGTTTTTTCACTACCACCGACATGACTGCCGATGAAATTCACAACCTAGGCTTAAAAGAGGTAGCAAGAATTCAGGGCGAAATGTTGACTATTCTTACTGGTGAAGGCTACGACGTAACTCAGGGCTTCTCTAGCGCGATGGACGCGTTAGCCGCCGATCCTTCTCACTATTACGAAGACAGTGATGAAGGCCGCGAGCAAATTCTAAAAGATTACCAAACCATACTTGATGAGATTGATGCAGGTATAAGTGATGTATTTAGAATTCGCCCTGAGGCTGGCATGGAAGTGGTACGTATTCCGGAGTTTAAAGAGAAAACTGCTCCTGGCGCCTACTACCAGCAGCCCGCTATTGACGGCTCTCGTCCGGGACGATTTTATGCCAACTTATATGATATTAAAGCAACCCCTAAGTACAGCATGCGTACATTGGCCTATCACGAAGGCATTCCGGGCCATCATTTCCAGGTAGCCTTGGCGATGGAACTGGAAGGCATGCCCTTTATTCGCAAAATGTCGCCTTTTACTGCCTACACCGAGGGCTGGGCTTTGTATTCAGAATACTTAGCATGGGAGATGGGCTTTCAAGATAAACCTCTAGATAACTTGGGGCGCCTTCAAGCTGAACTGTTCAGGGCCGTGCGCTTGGTGGTAGATACGGGCATTCACGATAAACGTTGGACCCGTGAAGAAGCAATTGACTATATGGTACGCAACACAGGTATGGCACTTAGCGACGTTACGTCTGAAATTGAGCGCTATATTGTTATGCCGGGGCAGGCCACCTCTTACAAAGTAGGCATGATTAAGATTTTAGAAATTCGTGAAAAAGCGAAACAAGAATTAGGCGATAAGTTCGACTTACGCGATTTCCATGACGTGGTGCTTAAAAACGGTGCCGTGCCACTTGCCATTCTTGAAGAGTTGGTGGACGAGTATATTGCAGAAAAACAGGGCGCATAGCCCTGCTACGCTCTAGATTTGCTATACAATTAAAAAAGGCGCTGCTCTATGAGCAGCGCCTTTCTTTTAAGCGTTAAGCTTGGGAGATGTTTACATCATGCCGTTAGTTTAACCTCCCAAGACCAAACTTTTTGTATTTAAAGGACTTGTATAAACAATGTCTCTATATTTGACTACAAATTAGAGTATACATTTCAATGGCCGATACCACTTCTCATAATAAAAATCTCAAACGGCGTATAGGCAATGTAAAGTCTTCGATCGAAGGTGGCTAGGAGTAAACCGATCATCAGGTTAAACAAGCCGTGGAGAGCTTCAATAATATGACTGAATATTATGGTGCAGGTGTCTTTAGGAAAGCCCTAAGGAAGACTGTTAGAGGACAGGAACTAGGTTTGACTATATCCAGAGAATCAACTTGGGAAGAAGCTTAAGGGTACAGCAATGAGAGTAACCATCTAGAAAAACTAGAGAATCATAGGTAACCGTAAGTAAGTGTACACAACAGGTTTAGTCATTTACGATAATATCCTTAAGGAAATACTCGAAAGGAATGCCATGAGTAAAAAAAGTAAAGCAAGACGTGACGCGAAGAAAAAGAAGTTAAAGAACAAAAATCATAACGTAGATAAAAACTTCTCCCCAACTCAGGTTAAATCAGATGGAGGTCCAGTCTTAACTAGCATTGAAAATCCTCTATCCTCGTTGACTCGAGAACAACAAGAGTCTTTAATCGAAAAAATTTCTTCTGAGAGTAAAGTTAAGCTAAAAGAAGGAATCGATGACCTAAAGGAGTTCCTTTGTGAGTACTGTCCGTTAACTACTTTATCAATTGTCTCTACTTATTCTTTAAGTCAGGGTGTCAGTGACGATGGGGTTGTTAATAAAGAATCTCCTATTGGGGTTGAGCAATTTCATGTGGAGTTACTACAAGCTTTAATTCTGACGATACCTAAAGATTCGTTAGGTACAAAAATGCCTACGAATAGAGATATTGAAGTTGTTTTTGAGCTAATAAAAGAAATTCAACAAAACTCATCTCTAAGTAGATATAGAACAGCAGAACTCAATCAGTCTAATGAAGAAAAAGCAATATCTACCATTCAGGAGCTGCTAAGAGGACATACTCAAATAGTCCGTAATTGGGGTTTTAACTCTCAGATTAAAACAATAATTACGGAGCTCTACACATATTTTGATTTTGAAGTTAACAACATATTTGGTTTTACAGTCACAGACACTATAAAAGTATTCTCTCATTTAGTTAGTAGTGGCGAACAAAAATTAACCGAAAGATATGAATTTTTGAGTAGCCTTTATAGAACTCATGACAAGAAAAAACTAATAGATTTATATACTGACCATATAGGTCTCTCAG